>NZ_JBQEPD010000003.1:5000-65122 GCF_052045675.1 Brucella sp. 22210 | reverse complement strand
CAGATCGAAAGGCGCTTTAATTATCTGGTTTAACGCGCATCTTTTCCGAAAACCGTTTCACACTTTTCGGGATGCGCTCTGATCCTTCCACCAACGGAGCATTGCATATGTCTCGTACTCTCGTCCTGGTTCGCCATGGCCAAAGCGAATGGAACCTGAAGAATCTTTTCACCGGCTGGCGCGATCCGGGCCTGACCGAACAGGGCCATGCCGAAGCCAAGGCCGCTGGCCAGCGCCTCAAGGCTGCGGGCCTGAAATTCGACATCGCCTATACGTCGGTGCTGAGCCGTGCACAGACCACCTGCCAGCACATTTTGGATGAGCTGGGCCAGTCTGGCCTTGAAACGATCCGCGATCAGGCCCTGAACGAGCGCGACTATGGCGATCTCTCCGGCCTCAACAAGGACGATGCCCGCGCCAAGTGGGGCGAAGAGCAGGTCCATGTCTGGCGCCGTTCCTATGACGTGCCTCCTCCGGGCGGCGAAAGCCTGAAGGATACGGGCGCGCGCGTCTGGCCTTATTATCTGCATCAGATCCAGCCGCATGTGCTGCGCGGCGAGAGCGTTCTGGTGGCTGCACACGGCAATTCGCTGCGCGCGCTCATCATGGCGCTCGACGGCCTGACGCCGGAACAGATTCTCAAGCAGGAACTGAATACCGGCGTGCCGATCATTTACCGGCTTAATGCTGATTCGACTGTGGCCTCTAAGGAAATTCTGGAAGCCTGACACGCAGTTGGCAGCAATTTTATCGGGCGCGACACCGCGCCCGATGGCGTTTTCAACACGGAAAACGGACAGCTTGAAAAAAAGCTCACTGAATTTCGAAAACGCGATTGACAGAGGCAAGCTGACCCCTTAGATGGGTCCTCGTCGCCCAGATGGCGGAATTGGTAGACGCACCAGCTTCAGGTGCTGGCGCTCGCAAGGGCGTGGAGGTTCGAGTCCTCTTCTGGGCACCATTCCTAAGTCTTCGGACCACTACCAAGGTTCAGAAGCACCCCAAAAAGCCCGCGCAAGCGGGCTTTTTTGCTATCCGGGCCTATCGCATGCCCGTGCGGCCAAAGCCCGGCCTGAGCTTCAGGAAGACAGCTATGCAGTTCACCTCCGCTGATCGCGACGCCTTTTTCGAGCTTCTGAAATGGCGGCGGGATGTTCGTCATTTTCGCAGCGAGCCGATAGACGAAGCGATGATTCAAGCGCTGCGGCAGGCGATGGATTGTGCGCCCTCTGTCGGCAATGCGCGGCCCTGGCGCGTCTTCGCCGTGGAAAGCCTTGAGAAGCGTCAGGCGGTCCATGATGCCTTCAGGCAGGCCAACCGCAAAGCAGCACAGATTTACGACGGCGCACGCGCCGAGGCCTATCGTGACCTGAAACTGGAGGGGCTTGCCGTCGCCCCGTTGCAGCTTGCCATTTTCACGGAAACGGAACCGGCGGAAGGGCATGGCCTCGGGCGACAGTCGATGGCTTCCACACTGGAGCAAAGCACGGCGATGGCCGTGCAAAATCTCAACCTCGCCGCCCGGTCGCTGGGCCTTGGTGTCGGCATGGTGTCTATACTCGACCCGGTGGCCATGGAACGGCTTTTCGACGTGCCGGCGAACTGGCGTTTCAGCCTTTATCTGTGCGTCGGCTGGCCGAGCTTCACCGACGACACGCCGCTGCTGCACAAATGCGGCTGGCAGGAAAACAGCAGGACCGACTGGCGCTCCTGCTGATTGACTTTAAGAGCAGAAGCCCGGCCCCAACCAGGTCGCTCCGTATGTGTAATACACGTTGAGGACTTCCCGCTCCGCAAAAACGCTGAGCGGCCCCTTGTTATTCAGCAAGGCAAACAGTGTTTCCTCGGTAAACGGAACGCTGACGCGCTCAAGGTAAAGCGCTCTCGAACGATGCTGCGGACGGCTGGGCCAAACGACGACCAGTTCTTCGGATTCTTTCAGCGTTCTCTGGATTGCAGCTTCGGCCTCTGACAAGTCCACATAGAACGCATCATCCCATTCCGGCATAACGTCATCGGTGATTGCATAGAAACTGAGCATTTTCGTCACGATCGGTCTCCACCCGGTGCACTCTCGCGGTACGCCCCCGCGTTGTGCCCTCCTCTTGATCCTTGGTGATCGGGGAGTTGGAAAACCGTTCAAGACGGTCCCTGTAGCCTTTAGTTCGGTGAACCTGTTGCATACGCCACAGGCTCCCCGACCATGAGGTCAAGGAATTTGGTACTGTAACGGCCAATACCAACCGCTTGAATTGGGTTTCCACGCCCAAGACCGCCGCGTAGCGGTCCATCGCTAGGCGTAGAGGATTTCTAGCAGCTTGTCACATGCAAAATCTGCCAAGCGACACGCTTCTGCCGGATGATCGCAAGGCACTGTGAAACAAGCGAAATCGATGGCTGGCTAACCGCAGCGACCATACGATATCTCTGTTTTAGAATGAAGTAATATTCAGCGGCAGTTTTGCGCAGGAAACACGCGCGGCTATGCCTTTTCTCATGAGCCTTGGTGGTCAGGGTGATCGTAACCGTGTACTGTTCCGGTCCCACGACCTTTAGCTTCTGAGAAGCCTGGACATTCGTCGCGGGCACCCTGACCATAAAAAGCGAAGAACCGCCGCAAGCAGTCGCCCTGCAATTGGTAACCCGGCTAAGTTGATTCGTCTCGCAGAGATTGCAGCGCAGCGCATAGGTCTTGGTGGTCAGGGTGTAGTAAACCGCGCTCAAACAGCCCCACGACCTTTAGCTTCTAAGAAGCCTGAACATCCGCCGTGGGCACCCTGACCATAAAGGGCAAAGAGTTCCTTGTTTGTAGAGGCAAGCACTAGTTTTGCTGTTCGATCCTTGGCGGTCAGGGCGTTCGCAACCGTATCGAGCCGGCCCCACGGCCTTTAGCTTTTGAGAAGCCTGGACATTCGCCGCGGGCACCCTGACCATAAAGAGCGAAGGCCGCCGCAGAGCAGCCCCTTGCAATTGGTAACCCGGCTAAGTTGATTCGTCTCGCAGAGATTGCAGCGCTACGCATAGGCCTTGGTGACCGGGGAGTGGAAAAGCCAACTGTGTGATGGCCCCCGCAGCCTTTGGTTCGGTGAACCTGTTTTATACGCGACAGGCCCCCCGGCCATAAAGAACAATGGGCCGCTGTATAGCAGTCCACTTCATGCTCCTTGGCGGTCAGGGCGTTAGTAACCGTGTAGAGCCACGCCCCCACGACCTTTAGCTTCCAAAAAGCCTGGACATAATCGCGGACACCCTGACCATAAAGGGCAAAAGGCCGCCGCATAGCAGCCCCTCGCAATTGGTAATCCGGCTCAATTGATTCGTCTCGCGGAGATTGCAGCGCGATTAGCAATCCTGCCAACGGCCTTTACTCTGACTTGTGCTAACTATATCCAAAGACGAGCAATTCCGTTGGAGCAAGTGTTGATGCGCGCCTTCGTTCTCGCCCTTTTTCGCGGCACCTCGTCATTCTGCGCGACCGGACTGGCGTTCGGCACCTTGTTCTTTGCCGCAGCGCTGACGCCGAGCCTTATTCCGCGCACCTATGTCATTCAGGGTGCGCTGTGCGGGCTGGTCTTCGCAATCGGCTATGGCATCGGCGTGCTTTTCGGTGCGCTGTGGCGCTATCTCGAACTGCCGGAAATACAGGGCCGCAAGCGCGCCATCCTGAAAATCGTCGTGGGCATTGTCTGCCTTGCCGTGGCGCTGATCGCCCTTCGCTCATCCGCTGGCTGGCAGAACTCGATCCGCACGGCCATGGATATGCCGCCGGTGCCTTCCGCCTATCCCGCGACCCTGACCGCGATTGCCATTGCCGTCTTTCTGGTGCTGCTGATCATCGCCCGCATCCTCATTCGCATTGGCCGCTATTTCTCGGCGAAGATGCGCCG
This sequence comes from Brucella sp. 22210, assembly GCF_052045675.1. NCBI lineage: Bacteria > Pseudomonadati > Pseudomonadota > Alphaproteobacteria > Hyphomicrobiales > Brucellaceae > Brucella > Brucella sp. 22210. The sequence goes on along the minus strand of NZ_JBQEPD010000003.1, from coordinate 61,235 downwards.
CATCATGCCAAGGCGCGTTGCAAACGTCATTGCGGCCTCGGTGACGGCTTTCCTGATCTGGACCGTCGCCAATGGCGTGCTGATCAATACAGCGTTCAAATCGCTCGATGCGTCCTTCAAGCGCTATGACGCCCTGATGGAGCCGGACCGCGTGCAGCCATCCTCGCCCGACAAGACCGGCAGCGCCGCGTCCCTGATCAACTGGGAGGATCTGGGACGCGCCGGGCGTGAATATGTCGCCACCGCGCCGACCGCAGCCGAGATTTCCGCCTTTACCGGACGCACGGCCATGGACCCGATCCGCGTCTATGCCGGGCTCAATGTCAGCCGGACACCGCAGGAACGGGCGCAACAGGCGCTTGAAGAGCTGAAGCGGCAGAAAGGCTTCGACCGGTCTGCGCTGGTGATCATCGTGCCGACCGGTACGGGCTGGGTCGATCCCTCCGCCATGATCGGGCTGGAATATCTGCGCGACGGTAACGTTGCCAGCATTGCCATGCAATATTCCTATCTGAACAGCCCGCTATCGCTGCTGTTCCAGCCGGAATATGGCGCGGAGTCGGCGCGCGCGCTGTTTGAAACGGTCTATGATTACTGGAAAAGCCTGCCCGTCGACAAACGACCGAAGATTTATCTGCATGGTCTGAGCCTCGGCGCTTTCAATTCGCAAAGCTCGGTATCGCTGTTTGAAATATTGGATGCGCCCCTGAATGGCGCCCTGTGGAGCGGCCCGCCCTTCCCCAGCGCGCTGTGGCGTTCGCTGACGCGCAGCCGCAATGCCGATACGCCGGAATGGCTGCCCGTGGTGCGCGACGGCGCCTTCGTGCGCTTCATGAACCAGAATGGCGAAGCGCCCGGCAATGGCAACGAATGGGGCGTGATGCGCACGATCTATCTGCAATATGCCAGCGATGCCATCGTGTTCTTCAACAGCAGCATGTTCTATCGCGAGCCGGACTGGATGAAAGAGCCGCGCGGTCCCGATGTATCAGCCGATTTACGCTGGTATCCGATCGTGACCGCGCTGCAACTGGTGGTCGACATGGCATTTGCCGACAGCGCGCCCATGGGGCATGGACATGTCTATGCCCCTGAGCATTATCTGGAAGCCTGGCGTGACATCACCGGCGCCGAAAACTGGCAGAGCGATGATATCAACCGGCTGAAGCAATATCTGCGTCACAAGGTGGACGAAGGTAATGCCGAAGGGTTCGAGGAACGCGGGGGCTAGCCCCAAGGAATTTGATAGTAACGGCTGTTGCAGTCATCTGAAAATCGACCGTAACAGCCCAGCTTTGAAAAGAAATTGGCGGCGGGCCAACCGTTGGCCGCCTTTTGAAACAAACTCAAATGCTATTGAGCGGTTCCGCAATCCGAAACGGAAAGCGCCCGGTCACGCCATGCGCTGACGGCGGTACCCTGCGTCTGGTTTTCGACGACGATGTGATGGCCTTCATAAATGCCGGAAGCAACCCACTGCTTCGCCGCTTTCTGATACACATCGATCGTAATTCCGAGTTGGTCTACCTTGGCTTGTGACAGCATGTATTCCCTCTTGAATGGTGAAACGCACATCCCAAAAAGTGTGAAACGGTTTTTGGGCAAGATGTGCGTAAGATACATAAGAGGAGCACCAATCTGATTGACCAGATTGAAAGTGCTCCCAAGGCGAAGCTGGAATATATAATCGATTTGACGACAGTCTGATGTCACATTTTCGCTACCGGACTGTAATTTTTATAAAACACAATATTTTGAACAGCTTATGGCTGTATAAACCCACATCGGGTTGGTGCAGGTTTATTTAGAAGAATTACCATGCTTACTTAATTGATTTATACTTGAACCTGAATTCAATTTGCTTCTTCATCAAGCTGAAACATGACAAACTGAGTAAATTGTTCCGGATTGAAATTATTATCGGAAGCGATGACCACCGTTTTACGGCCGCCGATTATCGGACCCCAGGTGACCGACTCAATATTATCGATGTCGAGGCCGAAATCACCTTCCCCCAGCCGCAGGACAGCTTCCTTGGCCATCGGCGTCAGCGAAACATCCTTGAGTGTCGCCATGCCGCTAGTATCGGTCGCCCCGGCAAAACGCGCGCGGTAGAAATTGATCCGGCTGCCAACGCCATGCGCATAGGAGCGTTCGACCGTCAGCAGATCATCACCCCAGGCGAGAAATTCCGACATGCCGTTGTCGTTCCAATAGGGCAGCTTGGTCGCCTTGGTGAAGATCGGGCCCGTATCATAGGCATATTCCGCCTTCACCGCGCCGGACAGAATATCGAAGGCGAGTATGCGGGCGCGACTGCCTTTTTCCAGCGTTGCCTTGTCACCATCCTGAAGCAGCGCATTTTCCAGCCCGACAAGCAATGCTTTGCCATCCGGCGAAAAGGTCAGGCTTTCAAAGGACAGGTTGTCGCGAATGCCGCGTGCGCCATCGCCATTCGGGATGTAATAATCGGGCAAGGTAAATTCACGGATCAGGCTGCCATCAATGCGCGATTCCCGCACGGCTGGCTTGCCATTGCGGTCGCCTTCGCTGGTCCAGAACAGCGTGCCGGTGCCCGCATGGAAACGAATGGATTCCGCATCGACATCCTTGATCGCGAAGGGCTTGCCCTCGGCATTCAACAGCGTGACGGTGGAAAGGATATCGACGCTGTGCAGCCCCTTTTCGTCAGCAACGATCTTGAGCGTATAGAACCGGGCTGGCGCCTTTTCGGAACGGTCGTCGGAAATGGCGTAGTAGATGTCGTGCGCCGCATCATAGTCGAGGCCGGATATGCCACCGAACTCGACGCCTGCGATTTGCAGGCCGGTTGGCAGCACGATCTCCCCAAGCAGCGTGGGCTTTTTGAAATCCTGCGCGAAGGCCGCAGTCGTCAAAGAAACAACGGCGTAAAATGCTGCAACAAAAAACGGAGACTTCATCAAACGCACCTTGCCCGGTTCACAAACAGAAAGCCTATCTGATAGCGGCAAGATTTGAAGCGTTCATGACGGTGACATTTTCCGCCTTGCAACGGGACGCATTTCCAGCAAAAGTATGGAATGGTTTTGTGTTTTCATATGCGTAAAAACAAATAGTTAGCAATAGATTGTGCGTTGTTTGTCTCGGCAGAACGACTAAGAGGCCCGCCATGGAACAGCCCGATTACGACCGCGCATTCGGCGAGATTATCCGGTGGCTGAAGCAGGAAGGGTTGATCCTGCAAACCGATCTTGAGGGGAATACGGAGCTTTCCACCCGTGCCGAACGCATCGGCCGCAAAAGGCGGCGCGAGGCAGCGGCAACACAAGAATAAACCCACAGCATAAAACGGGGGAGTTGAGATGCGGCACAAGGGTCTGCTGGAATTCGGGCGGAATCGGACGCTCTATGGACTGTTCCTGTTCTGCGCGGTCTGCGCCATCGCGGGCAGTCTGCTGAGCTATAATGGCGAGACCTCTTTCTGGCGCTGGCTGCATTATCTCACCAAACCGACCGCAACGCTGTTCCTGCTGGCGGCAGTGCTCTGTTCCGGCAAGCCGCGCTCGAAATCTTATGGCTTTGCCGTGGCCTTCGGCCTTGCCTGCGCCGCCCTTGGCGACTTTTTCCTGATGCTGCCCGGCGACTATTTCATGGCCGGGCTGATTTGCTTTCTCGTCACCCATTGCGCCTATATTTACGCCCTGTCGCGCCATACCCGCTTTGCACAGAACAAGGGCGCCTTTGTCGTTTTCTCGCTTGCGGCCTTTGCGGTGATCACCGGTCTTTGGACGGCCCTGCCGGGGGCCATGAAAATCCCCGTCATCATCTATGCCGCAGCTCTCGGCGTCATGGCCGCGCAGGCTTTCAGCCGGGCAACCGGCACGGAACCGGAAACACCGCAACACTATGCCGCCTGGCTGGCGGCACTGGGCGGTGTGTGCTTCATGGTCAGCGACACGCTGCTGGCCTATGACCGGTTTCGCTTCGACATTCCGCTGAGCGGGTTCTGGGTGCTCGCCACCTATTATGTGGCGCAGTTCCTGTTCGCCCGGTCGACGGAGGATTTCACCCATGAGCGATAATCTCGACGCGGCTTTCGCCCGTCTGCGTCAGTCATGGCTGGATCATCGCCCGCCCTATGAGCAGCGCATCGATGATCTCAAGCGCCTGCGCGCTGGCCTGGCGGCCCGGCTTGACGACATGGCGAAGGCGATCAGCGCCGATTTTGGAAACCGCTCCGCGCACGAAACTCTTTTGGGTGAAGCAAGCGTGGTCTTTGCCGAAATCGATGATGCGCTGCATCATCTCAAGCGCTGGATGAAGCCGAAACGCCGCAAGGCGGGCTGGAAATTATGGCCGGCGAAAGCAGAGCTTCGCTTCGTGCCACTGGGTGTCGTGGGCGTCATCGCGCCGTGGAACTATCCGGTCAATCTGGCGCTCGCACCGCTGGTGGCCGCCATTGCGGCAGGCAATCATGTTCTGATCAAACCGTCCGAACACACGCCACAGACGGCAGCCTTTCTGCAAAAGCTCATCAGCGCGGTCTTTCCGGACAATCGTGTTGCCGTGGTGCAAGGCGATGCAGCGCTTTCGGCCCGCTTTGCCAGCCTGCCTTTCGACCATCTGTTCTTTACCGGTTCCACCGCCATCGGGCGCAAGATCATGGCGGCAGCAGCGGCCAATCTGACGCCGGTGACGCTGGAACTGGGCGGCAAGTCTCCCGCCATCGTCAGCGAAAACGCCAATCTGGTGCGGGCCGCACGCGCCATCGCAAACGGCAAATTCTTCAATGCCGGACAGACCTGTATCGCGCCGGATTACGTGCTGATCCACCACAGCAAACGCGACGCATTCATTGCCCTGCTGCGCGCGGAAATGCAGGCTCGTTTTGGCGGCGCGTCCGCAGATCCAGACCGCACCACCATCATCAACGATGCGCAGTTGCAGCGGCTAACCGGCCTGCTGGCCGATGCGAAGGACAAGAGCGAAGGCATCGTCGAGCTGCTCGCGCCATCGACCGAACCGCGCCTCATGACGCCGACGCTTATTCTTGAGCCGCAAGCGACCAGCGCCATCATGGCGGAAGAGATTTTCGGACCGCTGCTACCGATCATCAGCTATCGCTCGACCGATGACGCCATTGCCCATGTGCTGGGCCATGACCGCCCGCTGGCGCTTTATTGTTTCAGCGAGAATACACCCGAGATCGAGACCATCCTCGCCCATGTGGTCGCAGGCGGGGTCTGCATCAACGACACGCTCTATCATTTTGCCTGCACCAGCCTGCCCTTCGGCGGCGTCGGCGCGAGCGGCATGGGCCAGTATCACGGTTATGATGGTTTCCTGACCTTTTCCAAGGTCATGCCGATACTGACGAAATATGCGCCTGCCCCAAGCGACCTCATCAAGCCGCCCTACCGCGGCCTGACCGACAGGCTGGTTCGTTTCATTGCCCGCTGAACATCTGCCCTAAACACTCAATTGTGCGTGGCGGGTCTGTTCAAATTGCATAGCAAACTATCTATATAGAAGAGTATAGATTTGAAATATTCATCTTGAACTGACGACCTTACGGGTGAAAAGGGTGCAGAAGAAAAAGGAAGCAAACCGGATATCGAAGTCGATCCTGACGGCGATCCGCAACAGGCCGGGTTTCAGGCCTCTCAACGCCAATATCACTGGCGGTGATATTGTTATTGCATCCTATAATGTTCACAAATGCATCGGCATCGACAAGCAGTTCAATCCGCAGCGCACCGCAGATGTCATCAGCGAAATCGACGCGGATGTTATAGCGTTGCAGGAAGCCGACAAGCGTTTTGGTGAACGGTCGGGGCTTCTCGACCTTGGCCTGCTGGAACGCCGCCACGGCCTCATTCCCGTCCCCATCACCTCCACAATGCCCAAGGGGCATGGCTGGCATGGCAATGTACTGCTGTTTCGCGAGGGCATTGTCCGCAATGTCCAACAGCTGAAATTGCCCGGCGTGGAACCACGCGGCGCGCTTGTCGCCGACCTGCAATTTCCGGCGGGACCGTTGCGCGTGATCGCCGCGCATCTGGGCCTTCTGAAACGCTCCCGCGAGCAGCAGGCGGAAAGCATCCTCACCGCCTTGCAGGAAGCCGACACGCTGCCGACGCTGTTGATCGGCGATCTCAATGAATGGCGCATCGGCAAGCGTTCCTCGCTCGCCGCGCTCATGCCGACCTTCAACCACGTTGCAACGGCGGTGCCGAGCTTTCCGTCACGTTTTCCGGTCTTCGCGCTCGACCGGGTGATGGGTGCACCGCATAATCTCGTGACCTCGGTGGAAGTTCACAACACGCCGCTGGCGCGCATGGCATCCGACCATCTGCCGATCAAGGCGCATCTCGACCTGAAGACGGCGATAGAGCATTTCCAGCAAAAGTGTGAAACGGTTTTGCGTCTGGAAATGCGTGAAAATAAATAGACCTGTTGCACAATCTCAATCCGGAGATACCCGCAAGCAGAACCGGCTCATAGATAGGGCGAACCCAGCCAGATGATCCGGTCGATCAGGCGCACCAGAAACGGGCGGTTCTTGAGACGGGTCAGATTGACCTGACGGCTCTCCTCGATGACCTTGCCGATCCGTTCTTCCACCTGACGCGCCACATCGCGATCCAGAATTTCCAGATCGATCTCGAAATTGAGCCGCAACGAGCGCGGATCGATATTCGAGGAGCCGACATAAGACCAGGTGCCGTCAATCGTCATCAGCTTGGAATGGTTGAACGCGCCGCCCGCGCGCCAGATGCGGCAGCCATCCTTCAAAAGCTGGTCGAACTGGGCTCGCATCGCTCGGTCGACAAGCTTGAGATTGTTGACCCCCGGCACGACGATATCCACCGACACGCCGCGCCGCGCCGCGGTGACCAGCGCGCTGATCAATTCCCGATCCGGCAACAGATAGGGCGACATGATGAGGATATGCTGCTCGGCTATCGAGAAAGCGCCCATCATCATGCGATGGTTGGTTTCGACATTCTTGTCGGGGCCGGAGCCGACCACGCGCACCAGCGTACCTGTACCTGGCGGGCTTTCGGGCGCGGCAATGCGCCATGCGTCACCGGTCAGCAATTCACCCGTTGCAAATCGCCAGTCCTCGGAAGCGATGTGGAAAAGATCGGCAATGGCCGGTCCTTCCAGCCGGAAATGCGTATCGATCGCCACCGCATCGCCAGCAATCGCCCGCACGAAACCGGCGCGGATATTCATGCCGCCGGTAAAGCCGTATCGCCCGTCCACGACAAGGATTTTGCGGTGGGTGCGCAGATTGGCATAAGGCAGGCGCAAGCCGATGATGATGTTGCCGTTGAAGACATCGACCGTCACACCATTTTCCTTGAGCAGGCTCACAATGCTCGGGATGGAGTAACGCGCGCCGACCGCATCGATCAGCACCCGCACTTCCACGCCCCGCTTGACGGCAGCGCCCAGCGCCTCGGCAAACTGGATGCCGATGGCGTCACGGTCGAAAATATAGGTTTCCAGCAAGATACTGCGCTCGGCCTTGCTGATGGCTTCCAGCATGGCGGCATAGGCCTCGTCGCCGGTTTCCAGCATTTCGATGCGATTGCCGCTGGTGAAATCATAAAGGCTGACGGCATCGCCTAGAATTTTCATGGCGCCGAACTGGCGCCCGAAAGCGGCGCGCACAAGGTCGTTGGTCGTGTCGAAATGAGAGAGGTGATAAAGCGCGATATGCCCCTGCGCGCGCTGCTGGGTGAGTGTCGAGCGCCTGATCCGATTGACGCCCGCAATGGCATAGACGACCGCCCCCACGATGGGCGACAGCACGATCACGCCAACCCAGCCAAGTGCGGTGCGTACTTCGTCCTTGGTCATGGTCGCATGAATAGCCGCTATCGTGCCCAGCACAATCGACAGGACAGCCAGAATATGCGGCCAATAATGGGAAACCAGATCGAACATCGAACAGACTTTTCCAACAACAATTGAGTACCGGGAAACCGGCAGCGCCCCCGCGTCAAGTTCCTGAAATATGTAGCCGATAGAGATTAAAACAGGTGTAACGGCAAAGAGATAGAGCCAAACGGGCCAAAAAAGTGCAACCGCCACGAATTAGTTTATGCGCAAAAACAAAGAGATATGGTCGCCTGCGCCTGAAACAGGCGTGGTTTCAGGGGCCCAACAGGCTGGTACGACCGGCACGCGCTGCCAATGCTGGTCAAACGCTCCGCATGCCTTATATTGTTGCGTAGGTTACGAAAATTGGGTCACGACAATTCGAGGGACAAGAGGGTTATTCGATGGCAACGACGAACAAAGATTTCGACAATCCGGTGTTACCGACAGAGCTGACATCCAAGTGGGGCTGGTTCGTTGCGCTCGGCGTGGCGCTTCTCATTCTGGGCGGCATCGCCTTCGGCAATCTGGTGCTGGCCACGGTCGTTTCGGTCTACTATGTCGGCATGATGATGCTGATCGCCGGCGTGATCGAAATCATCCATGCTTTCGGCGTGAAAACCTGGGGCCGGTTTTTCTTCTGGCTCTTGAGCGGCCTGCTTTATGCGGCAGCGGGTGTCATCACCTTCATCAACCCCATATTGGCGGCAGGCATCCTGACATTCCTGCTGGCGGCAGCCCTTCTCGGCTCCGGCCTTTTCCGCGTCTGGATGGGCTTCAAGTCGAAGCCCGCATCCGGCTGGGGCTGGATTGTGGCCGGTGGTGTCATCACCGCGCTGCTCGGCCTTATCATCGCCATTCAATGGCCGGTCAACAGCCTGTTCATCCTCGGCCTTTTCCTGGCTATCGATCTGATTTTCCAGGGCTGGACTTACATCGCCTTCGGTCTTGGCATCAAAAGCCGGTAAAATCCTGATCATTTCTATAAAAGCGGCGTGTTCAGCGCCGCTTTTTCATTTCTAGCCCTATGCGGGACACGGCGCTTGTTGAGATTCTGCCCAATGACTGCTAGATGCAGCGCAACATCTTTGCGGCGCATATTTGCGCGGCCCAACATTTCGCCATCACGAGTTTCTTCATGCCTGCTGACAATCCCGTTTCCAAGCGCCGCACATTCGCGATTATCGCGCACCCGGACGCCGGTAAGACCACGCTGACCGAAAAGCTGCTGCTGTTTGGCGGCGCCATCCAGCTTGCCGGTGAAGTGAAGGCAAAGAAGGATCGCATCCAGACCCGTTCGGACTGGATGAACATCGAACGCGACCGCGGTATCTCGGTCGTCACCTCGGTGATGACCTTCGAATACAAGGACTGCATCTTCAACCTGCTCGATACGCCGGGCCACGAAGACTTCGCAGACGACACCTACCGCACGCTGACCGCAGTCGACAGCGCCGTCATGGTCATCGACGCCGCAAAGGGTATCGAGCCACGCACGCTGAAGCTGTTCGAAGTCTGCCGCATGCGCGACATTCCAATCGTCACCTTCGTCAACAAGATGGACCGCGAAGCACGCGATCCGCTCGAAATCCTCGACGAAATCGAAGAAAAGCTGGCGCTCGACACGGCGCCTATCACCTGGCCTATCGGCTCGGGCAAGAGCTTTGCAGGCACGTTCGACCTGCATAACAATACAATGCGCCGTCAGGACAATGAAGAGCAGCCGACCAAGGTCAGCGGCCCGGAAGAAGCCGCCGCATTGCTGCCTGAAAACGAGCGCGAAGCCTGGCTGGAAAATACGGAACTGGCGCGCGGCGTCTGCCGTCCGTTTGACCTTGCTTCCTTCCGCGAAGGCCATATGACGCCGGTCTATTTCGGTTCGGCGCTGAAGAATTACGGCGTGCGCGACCTGATTGAAGCCTTCTGCGATTTCGGCCCCTCGCCGCGCGACCAGCAGGCCGACACGCGCATGGTCGGTTCCACCGAAGACAAGATGACCGGCTTCGTGTTCAAGATTCAGGCCAATATGGACCCGAACCACCGCGACCGCATCGCCTTCCTGCGCGTTTGCTCGGGCAAGCTGTCACGCGGCATGAAAGCCAAGCTGGTGCGCACCGGCAAGCCGATGAGCCTGTCTGCGCCGCAATTCTTCTTTGCGCGTTCACGCCAGATCGCCGACGAAGCCTTTGCTGGTGACGTGGTCGGCATCCCGAACCACGGCACGCTGCGCATCGGCGACACGCTGACCGAGGGCGAGGATATCCTGTTCCGTGGTGTACCGAACTTCGCGCCGGAAATTCTGCGCCGCGTGCGTCTCGACGATGCGATGAAGGCCAAGAAGCTGCGCGAAGCGCTGCAACAGATGGCCGAAGAAGGCGTCGTGCAGCTGTTCGTGCCCGATGATGGTTCTCCGGCGATTGTCGGTGTCGTTGGTGCGCTCCAGATCGACGTTCTGACCGAACGTCTGAAAGTGGAATATTCGCTGCCGGTCGGCTTTGAAATGTCGCGCTTCTCGGTCTGCCGGTGGATTACGGCAGATGATCCGGCTGAACTCGACCGTTTCATCGCATCTCATCGCGCCGACATTGCGCATGATCTCGACAATGATCCGGTGTTTCTGGCGCAGAACGGCTTTTCGCTCAATTACGAAGCCGAGCGCTGGAAGAATATCCGCTTTGCGACCATCAAGGACTATCAGGTCCGCGACAAGGCCTGATGCGGTAAGTTGCTATGACCGATCCTGTTCTGGCTGCTCTAAACCTGCCTGATGCACTGCTGCATCGGCTTGCTGGTTATAGCAGCCAGCAGGACGAGCTTGGCCGTTCGACTGCCAATGTCCTGCTGCTCGATCAAAATGCGCACGAACCGCTTGTTCTGAAAATCGAACCGGCAAGCACGGTCAGCGAACTGGCCGATGAACGCGCCCGGCTTGAATGGCTTTCCGCACAGGATCTGCCCTGCCCCAGGGTCGTCGCTTTTGAAACGATGGCCGACCGCCATTTTCTCCTGATGACGCGCCTTGCCGGGTCCGACCTCGCGTCGTCTGTCGGCACTCTTACGCCTGACCGGATCGTCGCCATTCTCGCGACAGCCTTGAAGGCACTGCACAGCGTCGATCCCGCGGCCTGCCCGTTCGACCACCGGCTGGCGCACCGCATTGAAGATGCACGCAAGCGCGTGGAAGCGGGTGCGGTCGATGAAGATGATTTCGATGATGAGCGCGAAGGCCGCAGCGCCGAAGATTTGTTCTCCGAACTATGCCGCCTGAAACCGTCGCGGGAAGATGTTGTCGTCACCCATGGCGACGCCTGCCTGCCAAATTTCATGGCAAGCGACGGCACTTTCACCGGCTTTATCGACTGCGGCAGGCTCGGCCTTGCAGACCGCCATCAGGATCTGGGACTCGCCTGCTGGAGCATCCGCTACAATCTCGGCGACGAGTGGGTGAAATCTTTCCTCGACCTCTATGGCGCAACGACCATCGACGACGCCAAGATCACCTATTACCGCCTGCTGGACGAGTTCTTCTAGACCTCCCCACAGGCAATGCGTTAGCGTTTCGCGTCGATCAGCCGTTCAGCAATTTTCGCAGCCAGTTTTTCGGCGACTTCGCCTTTGCTCATTTCCGGCCATTCCTCAATGCCGGAGCGGCTTAAAATCCGCACGCGGTTGTGGTCGCCGCCCATGACGCTGCTGCCATCCGCGCCATAGGAAACATCATTGGCGACGATCCAGTCCGCGCCCTTTTTCTCAAGCTTGGCTCTCGCATTGTCGGCCACGTCCTGCGTTTCGGCTGCAAAGCCGACCACCAGACCCGGGCGCCTGTCGCTATGCCCAACTCCAGCCAGAATGTCGGGGTTCTCGACCATGGCAAGCGTTGGAGCGCCTTCTCCGGGCTTCTTCTTGATCTTCTGTCCGGCTTCATTGGCGGTTCGCCAGTCGGCAACAGCTGCGACCATGATCGCCGCATCGGCGGGCAAATGTCGCTCCACGGCAGCCTGCATTTCCCGCGCCGTCTCGACATGAATGACATCGACGCCTTCAGGATCGGCAAGAGTGACCGGGCCGGACACCAGATGCACCGTTGCGCCCAGTCGCGCCAGTGCAGCTGCGATAGCGTGGCCCTGCTTGCCCGACGAGCGGTTGGCGATGTAGCGCACCGGGTCAATCGGCTCATGCGTCGGCCCGGACGTCATGACGATGGATTTTCCAGCCAGCGGCAGTGCGCGCGGAGACAACAGAGTTTCCACTGCCGCCACGATGGCCAGAGGCTCGCTCATCCGGCCCGTTCCCGCTTCGCCGCTTTCCGCCATTTCGCCCTTCTCGGGGCCGATGAAATGCACGCCGTCCTTTTCCAGTGTCAGACGGTTGCGCCGGGTCGCCGGATTGTCCCACATGGCCGGGTTCATGGCAGGTGCAATCAGAACCGGGACCTTGCGCGCCAGCAGAACGGCGCTGGCCAGATCGTCAGCCAGACCATTGGCCATCTTGGCCATCAGATCGGCGGTCACAGGCGCAACGACGATCAGATCGGCATCACGCGCCAGCCTTATATGCCCGACATCCTGCTCATCTTCCCGCGAAAACAGATCGGTGAAAACATGATCGGCGGAAACCGCGCCGATGGTCAGCGGCGTCACGAATTGCTGGGCGGCAGCCGTCATCAAGGGGCGAACCTGTGCGCCACGCTCGCGCAATCGGCGGATCAGATCGGGCGTCTTATAAGCCGCAATACCGCCACCAATGATGAGCAGAACGCGCTTGCCCGCGAGTGACGCACCAACCTTGTTCTGACCAGCCGGCGCAGGCGTAACCTGCGCAGTTTCTTCCAGCCCGGTCAGAAGAAGCCGTGCTTCCTCTTCCATGGAACGCCCGTTGCGCGCAGCGCGCATACGCAGCTTTTCCTTGGCGGCATCGTCGAGATTACGGATAGTGATACTGGCCATTTGATTGCACCGGCTTATTGCAAGTGCAATCAATGAAATCATATCATATCATAATTGTCATCATAAATTTCACCATCAATGACTGGCGGAATATACAACCTGTCATGTACGACGGGTGACAATATTATGTATTTATAGAAATATAATCCTCGATAGGAGAAAAATAATGCAAATATTCAGGTTGTTTATCGTAATTATATCATTATACATCGTCACATCGCACGCAAATTCTGATGAAATATCTGATAAACTGGAGGAGTCTGTATCTAAACTAGATAAATTATACTACAATAATAAAGATTGTCGTCTCGCCGTAAATTTACTTAGAATTTCTCCAATTTCATGTTCAGGTATAATTGTCCATGGAAAGGAGACCTCAGAAAGCCATGCATGGATTCCAGATATAAATGACCCAAGAAATGCCGTCTCTTTTTCATATCTAAGATATGATATACCTACTACTTATTTATTTAGCCCTTCTGGATATATATACGATCAACATGATGGAAGCGAAAAAGCGTTTCTCCAATATTATTGCATATATCCATTCGATTCACTTTCAGTCATACCCAGCTATCATTCGGCAGCGTCACATGGTTGCGGCTTCGCAGATATCCAGAACAAGGCTGAAAGCTTTTCCTCGTGCCCTGATGTTTCCATCACAACAGCAGACGCCTTCATCAAAAAGTATTTACCCAACGGAATCGGCAGCCCGATTGTACCGCAACAATGTTCATTTGAGCCAAATAAAATGGATCCATTTCTAACATCGATTGATGTGCAGATAAAAACAAAATCGAAATACTGGAATGAACTCATTACTAGCATTTGGACAGAAGAAGATGCTAAAAATTTACCAATAATTGCCTTTTTCTATTTATTCGGACAAGATGACGGGCGGAAAAGTGCTCTGGAGTATCAGAAAGATTATTGCGAAATGTATGGAAAATTTATTCCTGTAGTTAGTCTAGATTTAACGAAAACAGCGTCAGGTGCAATTCGAGGCGACAGAGCCGAACAACAAGCTTGCCTGTAGGTCAACAAAAAGCTTGTTGGTATGCAATCAATTTGCCAAGCAAAATAAAACCGATAGCTCGAAACTTCAGCCGGCCACAAACTTAATCGCTATCGCAGCCAGCGCAATTGCAATCACCACCTGTGCGATACGACCCCAGCGCGAATGCTTGGCTTCGGCGCGACCGATGGCTTCCGCCGTGGCAGCATCGAAGCGCAAGCCATTGGCAGCCATATCATCCAGCGCTACCGAAACGCGTTCAACACGCGCCACCAGTTCCGGCGTCTTGCGGGTGAAATGCAGCAGCGCATAGGCGCTGTCCTTGGCGTCGAGCAACATGCCCTGCGGGCCGAGATTCTTGCGGATCCAGTCGCCGACAACAGGCTCAGCCGCTTTCCACATATTGAAATGCGGATCGAGGGTGCGCGACACGCCTTCAACCACAACCATGGTTTTCTGGAGCATCAGGAGTTCCGGCCGGGTCTCCATGTCGAAAAGCTCGGTCACTTCGAACAACAGCGTCAGCAGCTTGGCCATGGAAATGGTTTCCGCCGGTTGGCCGTGGATCGGCTCACCAATAGCGCGGATGGCCTGCGCAAAGCTTGCCACATCATGGGTATGCGGCACGTAGCCTGCTTCGAAATGCACCTCCGCCACGCGCATATAATCGCGCGTGATGAAGCCATAGAGAATTTCTGCCAGGAAGCGCCGCTGCTGCTTGTTGAGCCGTCCGGTAATACCGAAATCGACCGCAACGATGATACCCTGCGGATCGACGAACAGATTGCCCGGATGCATGTCGGCATGGAAAAAGCCGTCGCGCAGCGTGTGGCGCAAGAAAGACTGGATCAGCGTTTCGGCAAGCTTCTTCAGATCGAAGCCAGCAGCAGCCAGAGCCGAAACATCTGACATCTTGGTGCCATCGATCCATTCCAGCGTCAGCACATCGCGACCGGTACGTTCCCAATCCACCTGCGGAACGCGGAAACCTTCATCGCCCTTGATGTTTTCGGCAATCTCGGAAAGCGCTGCCGCTTCCAGTCGCAGATCCATCTCGATGCGGGTGGTCTGTTGCAGCGTTTCGACAACCTGAACCGGACGTAGGCGGCGCGTGAAGGGCACATGGCGCTCCTGAATGCGCGCAACCATGTAGAAACCTTCAAGATCGCGGGCAAAACGCTGGCGAACGCCGGGGCGGATCACCTTGACCGCAACCTTCGTCGGCTTGCCGTCCTTCATGACTTCCGCCGGATGCACTTGCGCCATCGACGCCGCCGCTATCGGCGCATCGAACTGCAGGTAAAGATCATCGATCTTGCGACCAAGCGACCCTTCGATACCCGCAACCGCATCAGCCTGCGGAAAATAATCGAGACGATCCTGCAAAAGCTCCAGATCGGCAGCCACATCGCGCCCGACAATATCCGGACGGGTCGCCAGAAACTGGCCAAGCTTCACATAGGATGGGCCAAGCTTGTTCATCGCCCGGGACATGCGCTCTGAACGCTGCATGTGTCGCGCACGCGGACGCGCCAGCATGCCTGCAATCTTGTGACCGAAAGCCGGAAGACCGGAAAGCCCTTCTACGGGAAGCGCACTGATCACGCCTTCACGCGTCAAAATCCATCCGGCGCGCGCCAACCGGAAAGCGGCGGAAAGATTACTCATGCGATAGTGCCCGCCCCTGCATCCAAGCCCGAATTCATGACAGGCATGATCAAAGCTTCCAGCCCGAATGAAGCGCCGCAATACCGCCAGTGAAATTGCGATAGCTCACGCGCTCGAAACCGGCGGTTTCGATCATGGCGGCGAAATCCTGCTGCTTGGGGAATTTGCGGATCGATTCGACCAGATAGCTGTAGGAATCCGCATCACCGGTAATCATCTTGCCGATGCGCGGAATGGCCTGAAACGACCACTGGTCATAGACCTTGTCGAGGATCGGCAGTTCGACCTCGGAAAATTCGAGGCACATGAACCGGCCGCCCGGCTTCAGCACGCGATAGGCTTCCGACAGGGCCTTGTCGATATGCGGCACATTGCGAATGCCAAAGGCAATCGTATAGGCGTCGAAACTGTTATCCTCGAAGGGCAGTTCCTCGGCATTGGCTTCAACGAATTCGAGATTGTCAGCAAGGCCCTTCTTGATCGCGCGCTCGCGACCGACACCCAGCATCGAGCCGTTAATGTCGAGAATGGTCACATGCGCCTGACGGCCCGAAGCCTCGACAATGCGAAAGGCGATATCGCCAGTGCCGCCAGCCACATCGAGCGATGTCCAGCCCGGGCGCTTCGATGGCGCGAGCCAGGCGATCATCGCATCCTTCCAGACGCGGTGCATGCCTGCCGACATGAGATCGTTCATCACGTCGTATTTGTTGGCGACCTTATGGAAAACGTCGTTGACCAAGGTCTGCTTTTCGTTTTCGTCAACCGACTGGAAGCCGAATGAATGCTCCATGCCGCCTTTTGCGCCCACGCGGTCCGCATTGCCGTTCTGCTGGCTCATAGCTCATCCTGCTTTTGAATAGTCTGACGAAAACGATTTTCGGTTATGCATATAAAGCTTGTGCCGAACGATACAAGCACAGACGTTTTATCACTACCCCTTTTGTGATCATGGCCCTTAAACGAGCTTGCACCGGCGTTGAAAAATGGCCAAAGAGACATAAAACTGTGCGTGTGCGCTTGCCACGCGTTTTCTCCGGCGCAATCTGCCGCTAAAGTTCAAAACGATAACAAGAAAAGTGGAAAGATCATGGGCGTTACAGTCGTCAGCCATCCGCTTGTCCAGCACAAGCTCACCCTCATGCGCAAGCGCGAGACTTCGACAGCCAGCTTCCGGCGGCTTCTCAAAGAAATTTCGCTGTTGCTTTGCTATGAAGTGACGCGCGATCTCGAGCTCACCACCATGGAGATCGAGACCCCGCTTATGCCGATGGAAGCGCCGATCCTCGAAGGCAAGAAGCTGGTCTTCGCTTCGATCCTGCGCGCGGGCAACGGCCTTCTGGAAGGCATGCTCGATCTGGTACCCGCAGCCCGCGTCGCCCATATCGGCCTCTATCGCGACCACGACACGCTGCAGCCGGTCGAATATTACTTCAAGGCGCCGGAAGACATCGTCAATCGTCTTATCATCGTGGTCGATCCGATGCTTGCCACCGCCAATTCGGCCATTGCCGCCATCGACAAGCTGAAGGAACGCGGCGCGACCAATATCCGCTTCCTGTGCCTGCTGGCAGCGCCTGAAGGCATCGAGCGCTTCACCAAGGCGCATCCGGATGTGGATGTTTACACCGCTTCCATCGACGAGCGCCTCGACGAAAAGGGCTATATCGTTCCGGGCCTCGGCGATGCGGGCGACCGCATGTACGGCACGAAATAAGCTAGAGCATTTCCAGCAAAAGTGCGTAGCGGTTTTGCGTAGGATAATGCGTAAAAACAAAAAGTTAGAGCGGTTCCACGATTCGTTTTAACCGGAACCGCTCTAAAACGTAACCAGACAGTAATCCGCGCCGGATACTCTGCCTTTAAAGCGGGGTAAGCATGGCGCGGATTTTCTTTATTGTTCTGATACTGGCGGGACTGGCCACGGCCTTTCCTGTTCTCTTCGAGAGATTCCAGTCGGCAACGGTCGAGCAAGCCGCGACGGCAACGCCCTCCACGTCCTCCCCGCAAAACTCTTCCGCCTATAGCGGACGCAGCGCGCAGATTTCGCCAGACAGCCGCGGGCATTTCATCACCGATATCCGTTTCAACGGCCAGAATCTGCGCGGGATGATCGATACGGGCGCAAGCTCGGTTGCCATCAATGCCAGCACCGCCCGGCGCATCGGCATTGCGCTCCGGCCCGACGATTTCCGTTATCGTGTTTCGACAGCCAATGGCGAAACACCGGCAGCGCGCGCTGTGCTCAGCAGCGTGGAGATCGGGCGCATTCGCTTGGAAAATGTCGAGGCAATCGTGCTGCGCGATGAAGCACTGTCCGACATCCTGCTCGGCATGACTTTTCTCAAGCGCCTGCGCCATTATGAAGTGGCAAACGGAGCGCTGATCCTCACGCAGTGACATGTTTCTCTGCTAGGATGCATGCTTGAGATTCTTGACATGACGGAACCCAACCATGACCGCGGACCAACGCCTGACCGAGCTCGAAATTCGCGTCGCCGAACAGGAAAAGACCATCGACGAATTGTCGTCCGTGCTGGCCGAGCAATGGAAGCTCATCGATCAGCTTTCCAAGAAGCTCGGCGCGCTGACCGACCGTTTTCTGGAACTGGAAGAACAGACCGCGCCCGATGTGCCGGTCACCAAACCTCCGCACTGGTAAAATAATGCTGGAAATCATCGACCTAGCCGGCCGTCCCGACCTCATTCCTGCCTGCGCCACATGGAATTTTGGCGAATGGGGCGAATTTTGCGGCGGAACGCTGGAACAGACCGTCACAGACTTCCACAATCTCGTGCAGGCCAACGATGGGCAGATTGCGCGCATAGCACTTTTTGATGGGGAACTGGCAGGAATTGCGCTTTTGATCGACAATGATCTGGAAACGCACCCGCATCTGAAGCCATGGGTGGCCAGCGTGTTTGTTCTGCCGGATTATCGTGGCAGAGGCATCGCCAAGAGCCTTGTCGACGCCATCGAGAAGGCTGCCGCAGAACTTGGCCACGGCGAGGCTTATCTCTATACGGACAAGCCCGACCTCTACCGGCAGATCGGCTGGGTGGATTTCGAAAAGCTCGACGGCCACTATGCCGGCATGCTGATCATGAACAAGAAAATCGCGCGATAGGATCGCGCGATTCTTTTTTTCGAGACGGGTTTACTGTGCCAGCGGGATCGGGCAGCTCACGCCAGTTCCGCGCAGGCCGCAATATCCGTTCGGATTTTTCGCCAGATATTGCTGGTGATAATCCTCGGCATAATAGAACACCGGCGCATCTTCGATTTCCGTAGTGATCGGGCCGAGACCGCGCCCTGCCAGCGCTTTCCCATAAGCATCGCGGCTTTTTTCAACCGCCGCCCGATCCGAGTCATCAAAGGTGTAGATCACCGAACGATAGGTCGTGCCGATATCGTTGCCCTGTCGCATGCCCTGTGTCGGATCATGCTCTTCCCAGAACAGGGTCAGCAGCTCATCGAGGCTCACGACTTTCGGATCATAGACCACCAGCACAACTTCGGCATGACCGGTCAGTCCCGTGCAGGTTTCTTCATAGGTCGGGTTGGGCGTCATGCCACCCGCATAACCCACCGCCGTCACATAGACGCCCGGCACCTGCCAGAACAGCCGCTCCGCACCCCAGAAACAGCCCATGCCGAATAGGATCTGCTTGAAACCTTCCGGCCATGGGCCTTTCAACGGATGGTCCGAGACGAAATGCGTTGCCGACGTTGGAAGGGCTATTGCGCGACCCGGCAAAGCCTCGTCCGTGGAGGGCATCTGTACCTTCTTGCGATAGCTGTCGAGGAAACTCATAGACTTCAACCTCCTGTAGCCCTGTGGCGGAATGGACGGTCAGGCCGTGAAGCGCCCCAGAGGACGTCCGCGCCGATGACCAATCACATAGAACAACAATGCGAGCACGCCGAAGAAAAGCCATCCGGGCTGCCCGAGCGCTGGAACACAGACCGCGTTCCAGAATGTAGCTCCTATATAGTGCGTCACGAACGATTCTGCATCGGCCAGCGTTTCCGGCGCATTACGCGACCACATGGATAGCAGTGGTTTGGCAACCAGCTTCGACGCGCCGACAGAACGGGCGCCATCGAGAATGGCAAAGAGAACCGCCAACGCCAGAAAAATAACCGCGAAACTACGCAATACAAATCGGATCACGATTCCCTGCCCCAGACCTTCAGGCACATATTCAAGCGCGTCGGGCGCGTCCCGACATCGCCGACCTGTCCCTTTTCATACCGCCAAAACCTGACTTAAGGAAGGCATTGTCCCTCAACCCTTCGTGCAACAAAATAATGCGGTCAAATATATTGTTTAAAAACAGTGCGTTACGAGACGAGCGAGACTCTTTGCACAGGTTCGGCAGATTTGGCGTAAAAACTTGCAAAGAGCTATTGATCATATGCGTATTCTGGCTATATTGCGCGCCGCTACCGCATGTTGGCGAATAACCAGCGCCAGACAAAATGCGGTATCTCGTTTGCAGTCAGATTTCACCGTTTAACACGGTTTCCCCGACAGCAAGGCAGACGGAGAGGTGGCCGAGTGGTTGAAGGCGCACGCCTGGAACGCGTGTATACGGGAAACCGTATCGAGGGTTCGAATCCCTCTCTCTCCGCCAGTATCATTCCGTTCTTCCAAGCCATCAAGTTCAGGTCACCACCAGCGCGCCAAGTATGATTCGTGCCGCGTCATGCATAGCGATGAGCAAGTTGCGTGTTTTCCGAGTGAATTCGGGGCGCTTTTCAGCTGGAATGATCATGGCAAAGATGCGACAGCGTGATGTCTGTTAACGGGAGTTGCGAAGCCGAATGCATGTTGTGAGACGAACAATTTTGACATGCCTCGCTGGCCTTTCCGTTGGCTTTTGCGGTTCCGTTACCGAGAGCCTTGCGCAAGCAGCGGAGGGAGCCGTCGCGGCGCAAACAGAAAACATCAACGAAAATCCTGCTCCTGCACCGGACAGCTTTGGCCGGACGCAATTCATCCTGTCTGGCGATCCGATCGTTCCGCCACGTGCCTATGGCAAAGGAACAGACCTTCCCCGCGCGCAGGACTACGATGCGAATGAAAGCGGCACGATCTACGACATTCTGTTCGTCGGGATCGAAGCGGACAAAATGCAATTCGAAATTCGAGGCTATTCCGGCCACGACCTGCAACATCCCGCAAGCGGGCAGACAGTGGAATTTCCGATCGCACAGTCAATGATCGAGATTCGCGACCTGACCATCAAGATCGAAGAAGTGACGGCGGGCAGCCTGACATATCAGGTTCAGCCCTTGAAGTAGACCGAGCTTCCGAGCTTCCGAGCTTCCGAGCTTCCGAGCTTCCGAGCTTCCGAGCTTCCGAGCTTCCGAGCTTCCGAGCTTCCGAGCTTCCGAGCTTCCGAGCTTGGACTGACCGAAAAGCATGTCGCATGCAACCCCGATCAACCGGAACTGTCCCCGCTCGGCATTGCCGCCGGGGACGTTGTCACGATTGGCCGCGCGGTTTCTCTCCGTGGATCAAGAAGGATCAGAACTTGATATTGAACGAAGCCTTGAACCCGTTTTGCTTGGCGCCGCTGCCATACTGACCAACATAGCTGACGCCAAGCGTCGAAGCCGGTGTCACATCAAAATCAAGCCCCGCTTCAAGCAAAGCCGTATCCTTGGCAATCGGCGCACCCGCCACGGTGAAGGCATCACCGCCTGCAAGGGCCTGCGTTGAGACCGGTATGATGTCGCCATAAGCATGACGCCAGCCCAGCGAGCCTTTCAAGTTGACCGCAGCCGACCCGAGCGACAGGGGAGCTTCCGCCCGCAGACCAAGAGTGGTGAAGGTGGTATTTGTCTTATCGCTTTCGACATTCAGCGCCGCAGCCCCACCGGTTTCGGTAAATCCGTCGGTACGCAGCCGGACATGCGCGAGATTGGCAAAAGGTTCGAACGACGCTGCAGCAGTATCAAGCCGATAGCCGATCTCACCAAACGCCTGCAATGTGCGAGCATCGTAATCGGCCTCCAGCGTATTGGAGAGATCCGCAAATGAGACTGACCGTGACGCATCGATACTATGCCACGTCTGGATCAGACCTGCCCGTAACCCGAGCGCGCCCCACTGGTTGCCGCCATAAATGCCCAGGTGCCAGCTGTCGCTCGTCGCAGCAGCATTTCTGCCCTTGAAATCAATATCCGACTGGCTGTAGCCGCCAGCGAAGCCAAACCGCCAGCCCCCGGCCAAACCCACATCGAGACCGGAGATAAAACCGCCTGACGATGTCGAAACCCCGCCAGTATTGGCATTTCCGTCCTGCTTCACCCAGGAACCGAAGCCCGTCGCCCAGAAGCCATATTGCGCCGAAGACGCATTATCGCTGGCCGCGTCGATTGCAGCAGACGCGCGCGATGGTTCTTGTGTCTTCGCATAGGAGAGAACCGGAACATCTTTCGATTCAACACCAGCGAAGGCCGAGCGCAAACGGTTGTTGATTGCATCCGCCACCAGATGCGATGTTTCAATCAGGCTCGTCTTGGTGGAGGCATAAGCGTCACCCGACAATTGGTCAAAAGCCGCCCTCGCCCCTGCCGCATCCAGAAAGACGACCGAGTTCGCCACAGAATTACTGAGATCCAGTCCGTCAACCGCTTCTGCGACGGCCCGCTGATTGTCGGTCTGCGCGACGCTTGAAAGCGCGACGTCATTACGACCGATGGTCAAGAGAACATTATTCGCATCATAACTCAGGTTCGGCGCAATGAAGGTGGTCGACCCGCTCCAGGAAACACTGCTGAATGTGGTGCCCGCAAGATTGCCCGCGGTCAGGATCGTGTAAGGCCGATCAAGCTGATAGCCGCCAAGCGTGGACACGGTGACCGTGCCTGCCAGATTGGCGGTTCCGCCAACCTTGATCAGATCCGCTTCACCCTGCGCGTTGATCTCCGCCGTATAGGCCGAAGATGAAGCCAGCGTCAGATCGCCGTCAACGGCCACAATGCCGATGGAATTGCCGGGTGTGATCGTGCCCGCACTGACCAGATTGCCCGCTATATGCCAGTTGCCGCCAAGAATGGATGTCTGGTCAACACTGACATTTCCGCCCACTTGGACAGGTATTGCAACCGTACCGCCTCGCGTCACAGACCCCTCCGTGAGCGTTACGTTGCCGCCAATGGAATCGCCTTCATCGCCGAAGTCAAAGCTGCTTTGGACGCCAGTGAGATTTCCAGCAATGACCGATTGTTGCTCAAAGACCAGACTGCTGCCGCGCATTCCCTGAATATGGGTGATCCCCTGGAGAAATCCCGTCCATTGCGCGCCTTGCTGGAGAACCAGGTTGGTGTTGCCAGCCCCGGTTTTCGCCTGCAAATCAATAATATTGCCTTTGCTGACCGAACCCGCATCCAGCTCTATGTTGACGACCCCGCCAGATCCAGCGCCGTTGGAGCGATCCACCTGCAGCAAGATGCCGTTATTCTCGGTCGCAACCGTTCCACTGCCCAGGCGAATATGCGCCACATCGTCTGCACTGGTCAGAACTACGCCAATCGTTGGCCCTTGCGCGCTTTTGAGAACCGCGCCTTCGACTTCAATCGTACCGGAACCGGAAATTGCCAGAGCAGATGCCGTTTCGCCCAGTGCGGTTACGCTGCCGCCCGTGATCGAAATCGAACCACCCGCCTGTGCCATGGCACCGGCGGCACCGGCACCCGAAGTGACGATATCCGTATTGGTTGCCGCAATCAGGCCGCCTGCCGTTCCCTCGTCATTATTGGCCAGAAGCCCATAGGCCTGGCTCCCGGTCGTCCGAATGGTGGCTGCGGAAAGCTTAATCGTCGAGGCAGATTCAGCAAAAGCCCCAAAACTCGACGCGCCAACGGTTTCAACTGTGATATTGCGAGCGTCGATCACCCCCTCATCGAGGGCGTGCAAGCCGACAGCGAAACTGTCCCCATATGTGCGGATCGTACCTCCCGTCAGATAGACCGTACCGGACGTGGTTCCGTCATAGGCGTAATTCGGATGGTTCGTGCCGAAAGCACCCGCCTGTACAGCATGGGCATTGTTGCCATAGGTGCTGATATCGGCACTGGACGTAATCGACCCGCCATTGCTGGCGATCAGACCATAATTGCGCAGGCCATAGGTCGTGATCGAACCGCCGTTCAACGTCACGCTCGCATTGTTCTGCGATTGAACGCCCTCGGAAAAGCGTGCCGCATTGTTGGTCACGATCGTCACATCGTTGGCGACAACCGTCGCGTCATCGGCCTGTATGGCTCTGGCGCTGTTGCCCGACGTCGTGATCGTGCCACCGTTCAGTGTAACAACGGCGCCCGACAGCGCTTCGACTCCGTAAGCAGCGGTTCCACCCGTGACAATATTGCTGTTCGTCAGCAGGACCTGACCACCATTATCGGCATAAGCGCCGGATGCATTGGAACCGGTGGTCGTGATGCTCAGATTGTCACCCGATATCCGGCCAGCGACGGTGCCCATGTCATTATTCGCAATAACACCGAATGCATTCTGACCGGCGGTATTTATCGTCGAGTTGGTCAAAACTATTGATGACCAGCTTTCCGCGAAAGCACCGAAACCGTTGGTGCCTGTCGTCGTGACCTGAACGGTGCCATCAATCGTGCCGCCATCGATCGCATGTAACGCGAAGGAATCCGCGTCATCTGTTGTGACAGCTACACCGCCGAGCAGATGAATGATTGAATGATCCGTGCCGTCCGCATCGCTGCCCTTCGCACCAACCTGGATACCGTGCGCCTTCGGCCCTGACGTGATGACATTGATGTTTGAAACATTCAGCGTCGAACCCGCCCCCGCTGCGCCCGATACCAGAATGCCCCACGCGCGACCATTATTGATGGTCGCCACTTGGTAGGTCGCGCCAAGGCCGTCCGGGGTCATCGTACCGCCCCCGGCATATTGGTAGGCAGCACCATTCACCACGACACTCGTTGCACTTGCCAAGTTATTTGACAGGACGAGAGCAACGGCTGTTGAGCCCAGCACCCGCATCAGATCTTTTGAGATGACCGACATCATTGCCCCTAAACGCGCCCTTCAGCCCCTCGGCCATGGCGAACATTTCAAAAAATAAATTTAGCTATCTCTCAATTAAAATTCGAATTTACGAAGTCATATTGATGAATTACCAAATCAAAAAGATTCAAACAATGCAGATAGCACAATTATTTTCAATAAACTGCAATTTATTGCTCGTTTATTTGCTTTCAATCACAACATATTTACATGCAAATATACTGCAATATATACTAAATATTAGAAAATTATTCTTAATTAAATTACTGAAATCGAAATGATCTAGAATCTACAAAACACACTCCATCGCCCCGCCACTCGCACTGAGGGCAGCTGACAAGCCTGGAGAATAGTGATGGATGAAGCGTGGGTGGGTCGACGATAAAGCGAAAGGGCCGATACGGCTGAGCAATGTCGTGGGATCGCCAAGAACGCGCCGCCATAGAACACGACGGCCAATCAGCCGGAGCCATTAAGGCTCCGGCTGCGCAAGGTTAGATCAGGCCTTCTTCCTTCAGCGCCTTCTGCGCTGCCGGACGCGCCATGACGCGTTCACGCAGGGCGAGCGCCTTCGGATAAGCGCCGAGATCAACCTGCATCACCAAGCCCCAGCCGAGTACGACAGACGCGTAAACATCGGCCTGCGACAGTTCTTCGCCCAGCCAATAGCTGCGACCATCCACCAGCATGGCCTCAAGCTGGCCCATGCGACGGCTGATATTGGCAAGCACGCCCACCTTCGCTTCTTCGGTCAGGTTCGGCGCAAACAAGCCGCCGAAGGCCGTGTGCAGATCACCGCAAAAGCCGAGCGCTTCCTGCAAGCGCACGCGTTCCATCGTGCCATAGGCAGGCTTGAGCGACGCAACATCCGAATGGTCGCCAATATATTGCAGGATGGCTGCGTTCTGGGTGATTACCAGGCCCGGCTCGAGTTCCAGAGCCGGAACTGCGCCACGCGGATTGACCGTCAGATAATCGGCACCGCTTTCGGTAACCTTGGTTTTCAGGTCGACGGCTTCAAACGTGTAAGGCAGGCCGGCTTCACTAAGAACGATATGCGGTGCGAGCGAGCAGGCACCGGCTTTGTAATAGAGCTTCACTGAGGATATCTCCGAAGAATTGCAACGCGGGATTTCTATCAATTCCCGCAGCCCCTGCAATATTGTTGGGGGCAATTTTTCGTGTATTCAGCCGATGCCGGAAATTCTTTGCGCGGAAGCGTCCCGATCAGAAAAGCGAAGCAATGCGCGCAGGCTTGGAGGATGACATCCGGGGCACCACGACAAGCTTGTTGAACTCGCCGCGCTTGAAGGCGCGCAGGAAGCGCGGATAATCCCGGAACACCACGCAGCCATTGGAATCGCCGTTGCGACCCAGCATGAATGTATGCGCCAGAAGTCCGTCGCGATTGTAGCGGTTGTTGCCATCAGCGGGCGTCAGGCGGATCGCTTCAACGCCGTGGAAAAGCGCCTCACGCATGCGCAGATTATAGCTGTGCGGCGGCGTGGGGCCACGGTTCTTCTGGTTCACATAGGTGGGATTGTCACGCATGCGACCGATGCCCGAATGAGCTTCGAGCTTCTCGCCGCTCGGCAGATAAACGGTTGCAGCGGAAATATCATAGATGGCGACGCGGCTGCGGGCAGCCTGATTGATCAGCGGGCTGAAAAGACCGGGTTCCGGTGTGTCCGTTGCGCCGCTTTCGGGCGCATAGGCCAACTGTGTCTTGGGACGCATGCGCGACGTACGCAATGCAGGCTTGGCACCCGGCAAAGGCACATCATCCGGCACGAACATGTCGCGATCGGCTTCGTCGTCAGCCGCCATATCTGTCTTCTGATCAGGTGCCGATTGCGGCAGCGGTATTGCATTGCCGATTGGCAGTTCGGGTGTGTCACTGCCTCCCGCATCGGCTTCTTCAGCCTGCGACAGGGGCAGAATGCCGGTCTGGCTCTGCGGCTGGATCTTGGCAAGCGCAACCAGAGCGGCAGGTGTCTGCGGCGCGCTGGCATAACCAAGCGCGACTGCGCCCGCGGTGACGGCTTTCGCAGCCGCGTCAGCTGAAATCTTGTTGCCCGTCTTGTCCGCTGCCGGATCAGCCGAGGCGACTGCAATCTGCTCAGGCAAACGCACACGATCCGCGCGCGGTTCGATCAACGAAGCCACATCAACCGATTTTGGCTCGATGACAGAATCCGGACCGATATCGGCAATGATCGGCTGATCATCGGTCATCTTGTTGCGACGCCAGTCGAGGTTGGAATAGGCAGTATCCGCCGTATAGGCCTTGATGAAGCTTTCACGCATTTTGTGCGCCGGAGTGCGGGTCTGGTCGACAAGGGCCAGCGCCTTCGGCATGGCTGCCGGAATGCGCCGCATGACCGGAGCGACGGGCGCAAATGCGGGAATGGCCGTTTCAATCGTGCCGAGCGCGGTCAGCATCCAGCCACCGGCGACAAGACCTGTCGCGGCAAATGCCGTCACGCGCAAAAAGCCACGCAAACTGAGCGGAAGGCCGATACGGCCGCTACGCGGAGCCGCATAGCCATACACTTCTGTCACACACGCCATGATACTAACCCGACTGGAATTCGACTTCGCGGCCCCACTTCCGGCCTCGCCTCGCATGTCAGTTCGGCAAAAAAGCGAAGAGGACATGGCAAAGCAGTGGCCGAAGCGAAGCAGTGACCGCATTGGTCGCTTCCAGCATGGCGAATTATGGTAACCAAAGTCTTTACGAACGGCGTGTGACTGATAATTCCTCTCCGAAAGAGGAAAGCTGCATCAGCCCGTCAGGCGATAAGCAGCTGGCGCATCACCCGAAAATTCAGGGAATTCATCGCCCTCGGTCACCGTGCGATTGCGTCCGCGATGTTTGCCGCGCATCAAGGCAAGATCGGCGCGGGACACCGTTTCCCATAGCTTTTCATCATGACGCAGCATGGCGATGCCAAAACTGCATGTCACATGGCGGTCTTTCGGCAACGCCGCAAATGCATGGCGACCGACCTGACTGCAAAGCCGCTTGGCAAAGCGTTCGCATTGCTGCGCGCTGCCGGCAACCAGCAGAACGAACTCTTCCCCGCCGACACGGCTGACGATCACATCCTGCCCCGCCAGCGACTGCAGCAGATGTGAGAACTCCACCAGCACGCGGTCGCCAGTCGCATGGCCAAGCTCATCATTGATCGCCTTGAAATGATCGATATCGGCAATGATGACGGCATGTGTCGCGCCTTGCGCGGCTCTTGCCAGTTTACGCCTTGCGTGGCGCTCCATACCGCGCCGGTTGAGAAGGCCGGTCAGCGGATCGGCATCGCGTTCATTGCGCAACTTGTCGATGATATCGAGCGCGGCGACGGTCAAAATTAAGAGACCGAGCAGAACACCGCCCATCGATGCTGCCACCGTTACCCATGACCAATAGGGCAAGGACAGCAACTCCCTGGAGCTGGCCACATCATCCAGCATGACAATCGTGAAGATGCTGCGCAGGAAGAAATGTGCCGCCAGCAGCGCCAGAACCAGACGCAGCGCCGTTTCGATCCACCGGTCACCCGGCACACGCCGGGCATGCAGGCAAAGAACCGCAGCCAGTGTGCCAAGACCTATATTAGCCGCAACGACCAGATAGCTGTAGATCACCCCCTGCCCGGCAAGCAGGCCGACGGCAGCCAGCGTTAAAACCGTGATCAGCGACGCCGTGATCGGGGGAAAGCCCCGTCCAAGCCGTACCATCACCGCCTGACAAAACAGCCAGCCAGCTGCAAGTTGCAGCAGGATCGCCAGAAGGAATGTCTGCCGCAGCTCGGGCAGAGGCGGCGACACCTGCACAAAATGTCCAAGAGAAAAGGCCGCGAAGCTCAGGCCGAAAAGCAGCATGTGCTTTCGCCGTCTGTCGAGCACCCACAGGCTCGACATCGCGACCGCAAACAGCATGATCAGCAGAGAGGGAACAATCTTCACGAGAAACCAGACCAGTAATCGATTGAATTAAAATTCAATAAGTAGTGAGGCCAATCTGAATGTGCAATTGCATATATCAGTCAAATTAGCTTTTGTAGAGAAATTAAACCCTCCAAAACAATATATTTATTCTCTTAAATAAAGTAGACGCTAATAAAAAATTATAAACAAAGACATCCATGAAAATTCTGAATTTTATTCTTAAATAAGCGCACGATGTTTATCCCCAGATATTGCCCGCCGGAGAAAGAAGCTGGGCGCTTGAAGCCATTTCCGGCCACTATTACCTGTTACTAATGAGAATGAAGGCTTGGTCTGGAAAAGGCGAAGTGCGATCCTGTAACCATGCCATTCGAGCGGTTCCAGCCGGAAAACTGGCTGCTGACGCTCTATTTGTTGTTTTGCATTTCCAACGCCAGACCCCTCGACACGTGTGCTGGCAATGCTCTCGCGGAGAATTTCGATGCGCCACCAGTTCGACCTTTTTGCTCCCGCTGCGAAGGCAGGAGAAGAACGGGCGGAGCTGCGTCCTGCCCGCGCGAAGCCCAAGCGCGAGACATTCGGCGTGCAGGCGCTGAAGGCCCCAGTCATTGATGAAGCCGAAATGGTACGTCAGCTGAAGGATAGCGGGCGCTATCGCATTCTGCGCCGCCTTGATCCCCTGCCCGTCGTGCCTGATGCCGACACACAGGCCTTCCCGCGTCTTGGTGTCGTGGTAGATACGGAAACCACCGGCTTGAATGCGGCGCAGGAAGAAATCATCGAAATTGGCGCCGTCGCGTTTCGCTATGCGGATGACGGCTCGATTGGTGATGTCTGCGCCACTTTCGGCGCCTTGCAGGAACCGTCAAAGCCGATCCCGGCGGACATCACCCGCATCACCGGCATCACCGACGAGATGGTGAAGGGCCAGACAATTCCGCTGGCAGAGCTGGAAGCATTGATTGCCGATGCTGATCTGATCATTGCGCATAATGCCGGTTTCGACCGTCCATTTCTGGAGCGGTTCTCGCCGGTCTTCGCCAACAAGCCATGGGCCTGTTCAGTCAAGGAAATCGACTGGACGGCGCGCGGCTTCGAAGGCACCAAGCTTGGCTATCTGATCGGCCAGAGCGGCTATTTCCATAATGGACACCGCGCCGAGGATGACTGTCAGGCGCTGCTCGCCGTGCTGAAGGAACAGTCGGGCGACACCACGCCCTTTGCCGAACTGCTGCAAGCCAGCCAGAAATCGCGCCTGCGCATCTATGCCGAAAACAGCCCCTTCGAGATGAAGGACAAGCTGAAGGAGCGCCGCTATCGCTGGTCGGACGGCAGCGACGGTCGCCCGAAATCATGGTGGACCGAGATCGGTGAAGATGAACTCGACGCCGAACTCGACTATCTGCGCACCGAGATTTACGGCTGGCGCGATGCCGAGCCGTTAATCCAGAAGCTCACCGCCGTGGATCGCTATAAGGAACGCGCACCGCTCCGGCCCGGTAAATAGCAAGCACGGGATACCCCTCCTCGCCCTTCGAGACGGCGCTTCGCGCCTCCTCAGGATGAGGGGTGCTGGTTTGGCGATCAGGCGATAACCGGCCAAGGGCGCTGCACTGGCCGCATCCCTTCATAGGCTTGTGCCAACCGCAACACGCCCAGATCGTCGAAACGCTGGCCGAAAATCTGCAAGCCGATTGGCAGTCCCGTCGACGTATAACCGCAATTGATCGAGATCGCCGGTTGCTCCGACATGTTCATCGCAACGGTGAAGGCGATGTGCTCGAAAGGACGCTGCGGATCGTTGACCGGCGATGCCCATTCCGCCGGATAGGTCGGCATCGGCGCGGTCGGCGAAATAATGAAGTCGAAACCCTTCGACGCGGCGAGCGCTGCATGGCGCATCGCGTCGATCTGCGCGAAGCCGGAATAGACCTCCTCGCCGTTCAGACCTTCGGCAGTTTCGGTCCACTGATAGATGTAAGGCAGGATTTTCGCACGGTTTTCCGGCGTCATCTTCTTCACATCCGCCCAGGACCGCGCACGCCAGAAGCGGTCGAGACCATCGATCATGGTACGATTGAGGAATGGGGCAACCGGCTCGACAATTGCGCCCGCATCGGCAAAAAGTCTGGCCGCTGCTTCCACCGCAGCGCGGGTTTCATCGCCGGTCGGCTCACCAAAGCCGGCATCGAGCCACAGGCCGATTTTCAAACCTTTGACGTCGATATCAAGGCTCATCCAGTCAATGTCCTGATAGGGCAAGCTCATGGCGTCGCGGCGGTCGGGTCGCGACAGCACCGACATGTAAAGCGCGCTGTCGGCAACCGTGCGGGTCATCGGACCGGCAACGCGGCCGAGAAATGCCGGATCAATCGGAATACGCCCGAAGGACGGCTTCAAACCGACGAGACCGCACCAGCCGGCAGGCAGGCGGATGGAGCCGCCAATATCGGTGCCAATATGCAACGGGCCATAACCGGCGGCACCAGCGCTGCCAGCACCGGCGCTTGAACCGCCCGGATTGGTGTTAAGGTCCCACGGGTTGCGGGCAAGCTTATGGAAGCTCGACAGGCCCGACGACAACATGCCGAGATCGGGCATGGTGGTCTTGGCGAGCAGAACGCCACCGGCCTCGCGCGTGCGCGCGGCAGGCGGTGCGTCAGCGGCGGCTGGCTTCAGCGGCAGCGCCGCGCAGCCCAGTGGAACCGCCGTGCCTTCGGTCGCGATATTTTCCTTGATCGTCAGCGGCACACCATCGATGGGACCGGCAGGCTCACCCTTCGACCAGCGCGCTTCCGAGGTCTTGGCCGCTGCTCGCGCCGCATCGGGATCGTAAGCCCAAAGTGCGTTCAGCTTCGGCTCGCAAGCGTCGATGCGGGTGATGACAGCTTCGGTGACCTCGACCGGCGAAAGCGACTTCGCTTTATAGGCGGCCACGAGTTCTACGGCTGACAAATCGGCAAGATTCGACATTGGATATTTCCTCAAATCACTCAGGCAATTTCAGTGTGGAATCGGATCGCCGCACGCGCTTGCGGCGACCGGAGAAAGGCTTTGGCACGGCGTCGACCAGCGCCCGCGTATAGTCATGCTGCGGATTGTCGAACACCGCATTGGTCGGCCCCTGCTCGACAATATTGCCGCGATAGATCACCGCAACACGGTCGGTAATCGCGCGCACCACGCCGAGATCATGGCTGATGAAAAGATAGGAAAGGCCGAACTTTTCCTGCAAATCCATCATCAGGTTCAAGACCTGCGCCTGAATGGAAACGTCGAGCGCCGAGACCGGCTCGTCAGCGACAATCAGTGCAGGTTTGGTGATCAGGGCGCGCGCAATGGCAATGCGCTGGCGTTGCCCGCCGGAAAATTCATGCGGATATTTTTCCGCAGATGCCTTGGGCAGGCCAACCGCTTCCAGCACTTCCGCAACGCGGTCGTCGCGATCTTTGGAACTGGTGCCGCTTTCCAGCGACACAATCGGCTCGGAAATGATGCGCTTCACCGTATGGCGCGGATCGAGAGAACCGTAAGGGTCCTGAAAGATCGCCTGAAAGCCTTTGCGCGCTTCACGCAGGCCCGCGCGATCCAGCCCATAGATATCCTGACCGTTGATGAGAATCTGACCCGATTGCGGACGCTCCAGCCCCATCACCGCACGCGCCAGCGTGGATTTGCCGGAACCGCTTTCGCCGACGATGCCAAGGCTTTGCCCTGCTTCGATCTCGACATTCACCCCATGCAGCACGCGCAATGCGCTGGGCTTTGAAAAGAAAGATGCGCGCGGAAGCTGATATTCGCGCACCACATCGCGCACCTGCAAAATCATCTTGCTCATGAAACCACCTCGCCTTCACGCGGATGCAGGCAGGCGGCGCGATGCACGATGCCGTCATTCTCGGCAATGAAATCGAGACCCGGTATTGCCTGTCGGCAATCGTCCTGCACAAAGGCGCAACGGTCGGCAAAGGTGCAATGAGGCGGGCGCGCCAGCGGGTCCGGCACAACACCCGGAATGGCGGCAAGGCGCTGACGCCCCGTACCATGGTTGCGCACCAGTGCCGCACCATGGGGCGAGGCTGCAAACAAGCCACGGGCATAGGGATGTGCCATGCGCTGAAAGACAGCTTCCGTGCGGCCCGTCTCGACAATGCGGCCCGCATACATGACGGCAATCCGGTCGGTCATTTCCGACACCACGCCGAGATCATGCGTAATCAGCATCAGGGCGGTGCCGGTTTCGTCGATCAGTTCGTCCATCAGATCGAGAATCTGCGCCTGCACGGTCACATCAAGCGCCGTTGTCGGCTCATCGGCGATCAGCAGGTCCGGCTCACAGGCAATCGCCATGGCGATCATCACGCGCTGGCGTTGCCCACCAGAAAGCTGGTGCGGATAAAGATCGAGATTGAAGCGCGGCGCGGGCAGCCCCACGCGATCCAGAAGGCGGCGTGCTTCACGCTCCGCATCGGTCCGGCTTTCGCTTAAGTGCAGACGGCGGCCTTCGGCGATCTGCGCGCCAATGGACTTGACCGGATTGAGCGCCGTCATCGGCTCCTGAAAGATCATCGCCATGCGCCGTCCGCGCATCTTGCAGAGTTCCGCTTCCGGCTTGTTCGCCAGATCCTCCCCGTCAAAACGCAAGCGACCGCGCACCTGCATGCGCTCAGGCAGCAAGCCCATGGCGGCAAGCGCCGTGATCGACTTGCCGCTGCCGGATTCGCCCACGATGCCGAGGCGCTCACCACGGTTCAGCGTCAGCGTGATACCGGAGACAATATCTGCCGAACGAGCACCAAAGGGCAGCTCGACGGACATGTTTTCCATTTCAAGAAGAGGCGTTTTGGACAGGGGTGCGATCATCTTTGCCTCCTGACGCGCGGGTCGAGCACATCGCGCAATCCATCACCCAGCATGTTGAGGCCAAGCACGGCAAACGTGATGGCCAGGCCGGGGAAAATGGCGAGCCATGGCGCGTCATAAATAAAGGTCTGTGCGTCGTTGAGCATCTTGCCCCAGCTTGGCATCGGCGGCTGCGTGCCAAGCCCGACATAG
Source organism: Brucella sp. 22210 (assembly GCF_052045675.1). NCBI lineage: Bacteria > Pseudomonadati > Pseudomonadota > Alphaproteobacteria > Hyphomicrobiales > Brucellaceae > Brucella > Brucella sp. 22210. Next base: position 27,675 of record NZ_JBQEPD010000003.1, on the reverse strand, counting down.
GAAAGGCCCGCTTCGGCGACAATGGCGAGCGCGAACTGGATCGTCGCCTGCACGATCAGCACATGGTTGATATTGGGCAGCACATGCAAAAGCGTGATCGACACATCGCCACGCCCCGCGCAACGGGCTGCCTGCACATATTCACGCTTCCAAAGCCCCAGCGATGCGCCGCGTGTGACCCGCGCAAACACAGGAATGTTGAAAATGCCAATGGCGATCATCGCATTCACGGCACCGGGGCCGAAAACAGCCGTGATGATCACCGCCGTCAGAAGCGCCGGAAAGGCGAAGGCCAGATCGGTCATGCGCATGACGAAACCGTCCACCATGCCACCGCGTGCAGCCGCGAAAGCGCCCAGCGGAATGCCGATCCCGGCACCGACAAGCACGGCGATGATCGACACGGCGATGGAATTGCGCGCGCCGACCATGATCATGGAAAACACATCGCGCCCGAAATTATCCGTGCCGAACAGATGATTGAAGCTTGGCCCCTGCAACTTGTCGCGGAAATTCATCGCCGTCGGCGAATAGGGCGTCCAGAAAAAGGAGATAAGCGCCATCGCAACGAGGATAACGGTGATCAGCGTACCGATGGTCAGGCTGCGGCTCAAAAGCACCGTTCGGAAAAAGCCGGGCTTCGGCAGGATTTGCGTGTCGCTCATCGGCTGCCTCCCGTCGAAAGGCGCGGATCGATGAAACCATAGACAAGGTCAACGATGAAATTGACCGCGATCACGGAAGCGGCAAGCAGCGTCACCAGCGACTGCACGGTGACGAGATCGCGCTGCGCGATGGCCTGAAACACCAGCCTTCCCAGGCCGGGCAGATTGAAGACGTTTTCGATGATGATGGTTCCCGCCAGCAGAAAGGAGAATTGCAGGCCGATGATCGTGACGACAGGGATCAGTGCATTGGGCACCGCATGACGCCACAGTGCCGCCTTGCGTGTCAGGCCCTTGGCGCGCGCGGTCCGCACGAAATCCTCACCCAATGTTTCGATGACGGCGGAACGCGTCACGCGGGCCAGAATGGCTGCAAGCGGCAGTGCAAGCGCCAATGCTGGCAGGAACAACGAGCGGATACCGTTCCAGAAGCCGCCTTCCCAACCCGCAAAGCCCGAGGCCGGAAACCAGCCGAGCTGCAGGGCAAACAGGAGGATCAAGAGCAGGCCAAGCCAGAAATTCGGGATGGCGACGCCGACCTGCGCCACACCCATAGAAAGCACGTCGCCGGTTTTGCCGCGTTTGGACGCCGCATAGACGCCGACCGGAATGGCAACCGCGACCGACAGGACCATGGACAAAAGCGCCAGCGGCAGCGTGACCATGATGCGGGGGCCGAGCAGTTCGCTGATCGGCACGGAATAGGTGTAGCTCGTGCCGAAGTCGCCTTTGAGAAAGCCGCCGATCCATGTGAGATAACGCCACCAGATTGGCTGGTCGAGGCCGAGCTGGGTATGGAGCGCAGCGAGTGTTTCAGGCTGCGCATTGATGCCAAGGATCACGGCTGCCGGGTCGCCCGGCAGCACCTGCATCAGCAGAAAAACGATGACGGAAGCCGCAAGCGTCGTCAGCAAGAGCGAGACCAACCGCCCGGATATATAAGCCAGCAAAGCGACCTCCTTGAAAAGACGGATATCCGCTTTCCACATTCCAACTCGCCGCACGCCCTCCCCTTATATTTATGGGGTGCACGGCCATTCACATTGTTTCAACGCGCATCGGGGATGCGCTTGAATTCCGCCCCTTTGCCAAAGCGCCGGGGCGGAAGCTTTTATTCGGCCCAGTAAGCCTGGGTCAGATCATCAGCCGGGATCGGCATGTTCCTCCACAAACCCTTGACGTTCTTATTCCAGACGCCGATTTTCGGCAGCGCATAGAGGAAGATATTCGGTTCGTCGGCGGCCAGCTTTTCCTGCAACTTCTTGACGAGTTCCAGCTGTTCCTCGTCGCTGCCAGCCTCGGCATAAGACTTGTAGAGCGCCTTATAATCCGGGTTGTTATAGTTGAAGTAGTACTTGTCGCGGGCGTAGATATCGAGATCGCGCGCTTCGGTATGGGCGATGATCGTCGCGTCGAAATCCGACCGCTTGAACACCTGATCCAGCCACTGCGCAAACTCGATCGGCACGAGATTGACCTGAATGCCGACCTCGGCCAGCATCGCCGCAATGATCTCACCGCCGCGACGCGCATAGGCGGGTGGCGGAAGCGTGATGGTGATCGACGTGCCTGCCGGAACACCAGCCTCTTCCAGAAGCTGCTTGGCTTTGGCCGGATCATACGGATAGGTCTGCGAGAGATCGACATAGCCCGGATCAACCGGCGAATAATGCGAACCGATTGGCGTGCCGAAGCCCGAATAAGTGCCTTCGATCAGCGCCTTGCTGTCGATGGCATGGGCCAGCGCCTGACGCACCTTCACATTGTCGAAAGGCGCTTTGGCGTTGTTGAGCGACAGGATGACCTTGCCTGCCGTATCGCCCACTTCGACCTGCAGCTTGTCATCGCTCTTGAAGCGGCTGATCAGCTCCGGGGCCTGGAACATCGGGAACACGTCAATGTCACCCGCAAGAATGGCTGCGGCTGCCGCCGATGGGTCGCTGACGAAACGGAACGTGACGGCGGAGAGCTTTGCAGGCTCACCCCAATAATCCGCATTGCGTTCCAGTTCGACGCGGTCGCCCTGCACCCAGCGCTTGAACTTGAACGGACCCGTGCCAACCGGCTTGGTCTTGTTCTCGCCTGCCGAATTCGGCGCGACCATCACGGCGTCGCCCCAGCCCATATTGAACAGGAAGTTCGAGGTCGGGCGCTTCAGCGTGACAACAGCCGTCGCCAGGTCAGGACATTGCGTGCTTTCAATCGGCGCAAACAGGCCCTTCTGCGCATTGGTGGAATCCGGAGCGACGGCGCGCTCATAGGAAAACTTCACCACCGAGCAGTCGAACGGCGTGCCGTCGTGAAACTTCACGCCCTGACGCAGCTTGAACGTATAGGTCTTCTTGTCATCGGAGACAGTCCAGCTTTCGGCCAGAAGCGGCTTCACCGTGCCGTCTTCCACAATGCGCACAAGACCTTCATAAAGGTTGGCATAGGTAACCTGCCGGATACCGGCAGCGGCATTGGCGGTCGGGTCCAGACCCGGCGGCTCCAGCACTTCGCCGACCACCAGCGTGTCTTTCGCGAAGGCACCGTTGATCGATGCCAGCATCGCAGCCGTTATAAGCCCGGCTTTCAGTAAGTTACCCATGGGTTCCCCTATCCCTCCAACTTTTAAATCGAGCGCCCGCCATCCACGTCGAGCGCAACCCCCGTAATCATAGAGGCAGCAGGCGAGCAAAGGAAAGCCGCCGCTTCAGCCAGATCATCAGGTTTCAACAGGCGGCCCATCGGGATGGAATCGCGGAACTTCTTGCGGATTTCTTCGGTGTCCTCACCCATGAATGTGGTGAGAAGCGGCGTTTCACCGGCAACCGGGTTCAGCGCCACAACGCGGATTTTCGACGGTGCGAGTTCAATGGCGAGCGCCTTCGTTACCGAAACAACCCAGCCCTTGGTGGCATTGTACCAGGCAAGGTTCGGACGCGGACGACCAGCGCCGGTCGAAGCGACATTTAGAATGACGCCTTCCCCATTCTTTTTCATGTGCGGAATGAGCTTGCGCGTCATCAGATAGACACCGCGCGCATTGACGCCGAGAATGCGGTCGAACTCTTCCGGCTCCACCAGTTCGGCATTTTGCGGCTTGTGACCGATGCCGGCATTGTTGATCAGAATATCGACCTTGCCGAATTTCGACAAAGCGGCTTCCACCGCTGCATCAACATCAGCTTCCTTGGAAATATCGGCAGCCACGGCCAGCGCTGCATCGCCGATTTCGCCTGCGACGCGCTCTGCGCCTGCCTTGTCGCGGTCAACGATGACGACCTTTGCGCCGCCGTCAGCAAAGCGCTTCGCCATGCCTTCGCCAAACCCCGAACCTGCTCCCGTGATGAGCGCGACCTTACCTTCAAGCGACACTATGTTTCTCCCAAATGCTAGTCTCAGCCATGCCAGACCGAGATGGTCTTCAGCGAGGCAAACCCGTAAAGCGCCTCAAAACCCTTTTCGCGGCCATGGCCGGATTTCTTCACGCCGCCGAACGGCAATTCGATACCGCCGCCAGCACCATAATTATTGATGAAGACCTGCCCGGAATGGATGGCCCGCGCCAGGCGGAACTGACGTCCACCATCATTGGTCCAGATGCCGCAGACGAGGCCGTATGAAGTCCCATTGGCAATCGCGATGGCTTCTTCTTCGGTGTCGAAAGGCAGAATGACCTGCACCGGACCAAAGATTTCCTCCTGCGCCAGACGATGATCGGCAGGCACGTCGCGGATCAGTGTCGGCAACACATAGGCCCCGCCCTCCGGCGCGTCTTCGGTCAGCACACCTTGCGCGGCAATGGCCAGTCCGCTTTCCTTCGCCAGATCGAGATAGCTTTCGACAATCGCCTTCTGGCGCTGCGATACGACCGGACCGACCGACGGATCAGCACTAGCCGGGCCGACTTTCAATGCGCGGTAGCGTTCGCTCATGCGCGCGACGACATCTTCATAAATACTGCGCTCGACGAGAATACGCGACGAAGCGGAGCAGGTCTGACCGGCATTCTGAATGCCCGCATTGACCAGAAACGGCAAAGCGCGGTCGAGATCGGCATCAGCGAAAACGATCTGCGGCGATTTTCCGCCGAGTTCCAGCGTAACAGGCACAGTGTTTTTGGCAGCTGCGGCTTGCACCGCTTCGCCCGTGCGCACCGACCCCGTAAACGAGATGTGGTTGACATCGGGATGCTCGGAAAGCGCGGCACCTGCTTCCGCGCCAAGCCCGGTGACGACATTGAGCGCACCGACCGGCAGACCGGCCTTTTCGGCAATACGCGCAAATTCGAGAATGGTCAGGCAGGCTTCTTCCGCAGGTTTGACCACGGCAGCATTGCCCATGGCCAGTGCTGCGCCAAGGCTGCGACCCAGAATCTGCATCGGATAGTTCCACGGAATGATATGGCCCGTGACACCATGCGGCTCATAGATCGACAGAACCGTAAAGCCGTTCTGATAGGGCAGCGTGTCGCCATGCACCTTGTCGGCAGATGCACCATAGAATTCGAGATAACGCGCCAGCGCCACCACATCGGCGCGAGCCTGCGTGACCGGCTTGCCGACATCTTTCGATTCCAGATCAGTCAGGAGATCGATGTTCTTCAACACCTCTTCCGAAATGCGGTGCAGCACACGGCCACGTTCGGTTGCGGTCAGCTTGCCCCAATCGCCGGAAAGCGCCTTGCGGGCGGCCGCCACAGCCTGATCGATATCGGCCTTGGTGCCGCGCGCGATCAGCGCCAGATCGCTGCCATCGGAAGGGTTCTTGACGGTGATATGCTCGCCGCCAGCCGCATCCTGCCACTGACCCGCGATGAAATTGCCATAACGGAGCAAGCCCGCTCCTCCCGTCTGGTTCTCATGCTTCATCTTCATTCTCCCGAAGAGGCTGTTCCGCCTCTAATCTTGCCGTGGTGGCGCGGATATGCGCCCGCGCCAGCCGCTCAGCCTGTTCACCATCGCGCGCGGCAATGGCCTCAACGATTGCGCCATGCTCGCGGATGGCGTCGCGTGCGCGGTCTACCGACAGCGAAAAGGAAGGCGCGAAAACTTGCGATGTCATGCGCAACAGCGGCACGAAGGCAATCAGCGAGGCATTGCCCGCCGTGTTCATCACCGCCATATGAAAATCGACATTGGACTGGGTGTAGGCTTTGGGGTCCCACGGATCGACCACGGCCGACTGGCCTGCAACATGGGTGCGCAATCTGGCGATATCCGCATCGCTCGCCCGCTCGGCCGCAAAGCGCGCAGCGACACCGTCGAGCACTTCACGCACGGCATAGGCATCGATCAGGCGGGTGAGATCGGCGGAGGCGACGCGCACCCCCCTGCCCGGCAGATGGATGACCAGCCCGTCGCGCTCTAGAACACGCAAAGCTTCCCGCAAAGGCGTGCGGCTGATGCCGAATTCAGTGGCTATGTGCTCCTGCCGGAGGATCGCGCCCGGCGCATAAACGCCCGCATAGATTCGCTCCCGAAGCGCCTCTGCCACTTCGTCCAGCAACCGGGTCTGACTACGCCATTCATAAGCCGACAATCGAAAAGTCTCCCAACTTTTCTCAAACTATATCCTGGATACAAAATCGGTCAATCCGAATTTCGACGACTTTTCTGAAAAGATGAAAGCCTGTTGACGACCGATAATTCTGGAGAATGAGGCCCACGCGAAACAGTGTGCAAAGCGCATAAAAAACGCCGCGACAAGCGCGGCGTTTTTAAAGTGCGTGAATGCGAGCTAGCGACAGTTTTTTACAAGAAACTGTCGGCGATGGGCTTCCACTCGCCATCCTGATTGTCGAACTGCGGAATATGCGCGAGGCTGTGAAGCAGCTTCACGTCGTCGCCAAGCATTGCCTGCCAATCCTTGGCTTCAGTGAGGATGACGCCGATGCCGACGACCTCACCACCTGCCTTGCGCACCAGTTCGACCGAGCCCTTGAGGCTCGAACCGGATGCCACGACATCGTCCACCACGACCACGCGCTTTCCCTTGAGAAGCGGGATTGCCTGACGGTCGAGAAGCAGACGCTGCTCGCCCTTGGAGGTGATCGAGGAAATCGTCTGCACCAGCGCATCGCCGAGGTGGATTTTCGGCGACTTCTGCAACACCACATAATCGTCGAGACCAAGCGCGCGCGACACTTCAATCGCCACCGGAATACCGAGCGTTGCAGCGCCGACGATCACATCGGGCTTCAGCGGCACCAGCTTTTCGGCCAGTGCCTTGCCCACATGTTCGCCAAAGCGAACACCCAGATCGATGACCATCATCAGGGAAATGGCAAAGTTCGGATTGATCGGCACAATCGGCAGATCGACCTTGCGGCCTGCCACATCGACGGTCCAGACCTGTCCGTTGCCGGAGAGTTTCGTGCTGTCTTCAGTCATCGTTTTACGTCCTTGGTATTGAGCCGTGATTCGACCAGCAGGCCAACATTGCGCCAAGTGGTGCGCTTGCGCTTGGTGTCGAAGCCATAAATGGCGAGCGAAAGCGAAATGGCATGCGCCATGCGGATTGCCTGCACCAGAAGTGGAACACCGCGCGCCAGCGCAAAACGCAGGCGCATGGGGAAGGAGACGTCATCGATTTCCATGCCGCGGGCGCGCTGCGCATCCGCGATACGTTCGAAATCCTCGCGCAGCATCGGGATGATGCCGAAGGTCAGCGACAGCACCAGCGTTACCATAGGCGGCAGACGCGCAGCGCTTGCCGCAGCCAGAATGGAACCCGGCGTGCTGGTTTCCATCACAAAATAGAAGGCCGCCGTGGTCGTCACCAGTCGCGCCGCCATACCGGCGGCAATCGGCAGCGTATCCACGAAGGCCATGCCTTGCAGCACGAGATTGAGAATCCAGCTCGCCATGACGAGCAGCGTCAACAGCATCGCACCCTTGAGATAGCCGCGCAGGCCCGGCACCTTGACCAGTACCAGAAAGCCGACCGTCACCAGCGCCAGCGGCACGCCATAATGCCAGCCGGGCACCAGCCAGGCTGCAAGCATGACCAGAAAAGCCGCGACGAGCTTCACGAAGAAGTTCAAATCGTAGAAGATTTTCATGCGGCTTCTCCCGTCTCAACGACACGCGGCTTGGGCCAGCCCAGTGCGCCATAGGCATCGGAAGCCCAGGACGCATCCACATCGCCATCGAAAGTGACATGGCCGTTATCGAGGATCATGACACGGGACGACACATCGTCCACCAGTTCCAGATCGTGCGAGATCAGCATCACGGCACGGTTTTCGCTGAGTGCGGTTTCGAGGAACAGTTCCAGCATACGGCGACCGTTGAGATCGCGCGCCAGAAGCGGCTCATCGAGAATGGCAACCGAAGCGCCCGCCGCTTCCGCACAGGCGAGACCAAGCAAGGCCTGCTGCCGCGAGGACAGCGCAAACGGGTTGGTTTCCTCGTGACCGCCCAGACCATATTTGTGCAGGCAAGCGGTTGCGCGGGCGGTGATGGCGTCATCCTTCGGCGCGCGGGTCGCCGCTGTGATGGCGAAGACCACCTCTTCCAGCACCGTCATGTTGAACAGAATCCGGCGCATGTTCTGCGGCAGATAGGCAACCGAACGGGCGCGCTTTGCGGCAGTCCACTTGTCGGCATTCTCGCCGCCAATGGTGATTGAACCGGCCGCAATTTTCTGAAGGCCCAGAATGGACTGGAACAGCGTGGTCTTGCCCGCACCGTTCTTGCCAATCAGACCTACGACCTCGCCCGCCCGTATCTGGAAATTCACGTTTTCAAGAACCGGCTGGCCATCACGGCGCTGAAGCTGGGTCTTGATGCCCGACACGGAAACGAGCACCTGACCATCGGCTTTGCCACCGGCAAGGCGCTTGCGCACCGCCACAGGCGGCAGAACCCCCGCATCTTCCCAGGCTCCCGCATCATTGATGATGGAAGCAAGCGGCACGACGGGCGCAAGCTTGCCTTCCTTCACCAGACCGACATCGGTGACGACGGCCTGCAAGGAGGCAGGATCCTGTTCGGCAATCAGCAGGGCCGGAATTTCCGCACCGAGCTTTTTGAGAACCCGCACAAGACGCTGGCGCGCCGCCGGATCAAGACCCGTGGTCGGCTCGTCGAGGATCAGGAGCTTCGGCTCGGCAGCCAGTGCGGCGGCCATGGCCACCATGCGCCGCTCGCCGCCCGAAAGGGTCAGCACGCGACGGCCACGCAAGGCGTTCAGTTCAAGCTCGTTGAGAAGATCGTCAATCCGCGTGCGGACGGCGTCTTTGGCAAGGCCGCGATTTTCCAGCGGAAAGGCAATCAGGTCTTCGACGCTGAGATCCCAGAGCTGGTCTTCCACATTCTGCGAAACCACACCGACCGTGCTGAACAGCTCATCCTTCGACATGGAAGAGATGGGCTTGCCGTTCAGCGTCACATCGCCGCCGAAAACCTGCGGGGTGATCAGACGCGGCACAATGCCGGATGCGGCGTTGAGCAGCGTGGTCTTGCCACTGCCGCCCGCGCCGCAGACCAGAAGGCGTTCGCCGTCACGGATATCGAGGCTGGCCTCGGCGATTGCCAGAACGGAATCGCCAAAGCCCACTTTAACATTCTGCAGTTGGAGCACTTTTCCGGGCCCGTTCTCAGAAACGCGTGAAACCGGACGGATGCGCGCCCTTGAGAATCTTCAGGGCCGGAACCACCAACAGCGGGGTGCCGATCAGCATCGGAACGATATCGGAAAGACCGAGATACATGACGGCCCACCAGAACGGGAAAATGCCGAGATAGGCAAGGCTTGCCGAAACGGCGGCAACCATCAAGAGGCCAACAATCAGGCAGGTCGCTGCAATTTTAATCAGCGTGGCGCGATTGAAAGTCGTGGTCTTCGGATCGAACAGGATGCCGGGGATCAGGCCGGTCAGGCCAACCATGATGCCGTCGATGAGCAGCGAATGCGCAGGAATGAAGGTGCCAGCGAGCAGCGACCAGATGATGGTGCCGAGATAGCCGCAGATGAAACCGCTCTTGCGGCCCAGCAGAATACCGACCAGCGGCGGCAGGAAGGCAAAAATGCGCCACTGGATCACGCCCGGAACCAGCTGGATCGGATTGGCATAAGCCCAGAGAACGCCGGTTGCCGCAGCGGCAACGATGGAAAGAACGATCGGAAACAGTGTATTTCCGTCGTTGTGGATGGTGGTTGAGTTGGACATTGTCTTATTCCCGTAAAGTATCTCCCGTCTGCTTAAAGCAAAAGCCATGCCGCTTGGCTGTCGCAGCGGGCGAAAGAGACTTTATTGTAATGGCGTGAGGCTATCCTGTCGGCATTTCTGTAGCGATAAAGCACTTCCGGCAAAAACACCCGGCCTTCCGAAGAGTCAAGTGGAGTCACGCCGGCAAAGCAATGAGTCACACCAAACATGGGTGGACGCTTCGTGTCAGAATCAAAAAGGCGGCAGGCCGTGGCGAAAATGGCGATTTCGAGAACCGGAGCTTGAGCCGTACTTTTGGGTACGTGAGCACGGGAAGCCTTGCACAATCCTGAAAAGTTGCAGACTTTTCGGATCAGATTGTGCGCATGCAAATCTCAAATTGCCATTTGCAGACCGGCATGGTGACTTTTGGAACAGGCACTTAATTTTCTACTGTTTCAGCCAGTATCCCGGCCAGTTGCCTGATCTGTTCGGGGCCATGATCCATGTGCCGGATGACGATTTCCATCGGCTCGACCGCAGGCAGGCCCGCAAGCTCCGGCACGGCGCGGTGGGCGGGTAAAATAACGCGCGTCGGCAACAGGCTGACGCCAAGTCCCTCCGCCACGGCACTTTGAATGCTCACCAGACTGGAACTGGTGAACACCACATGCCAGGGCCTGCCGATCCGATCGAGCGCCTCCATCATGTCGCTGCGATAAAGCCCGTTCGGCGGAAAGGCGACCAGCGGCAGCGGTTCAAGCCGCGACATTGACGACACCGGAAAATCCGCACTCTCAAGCCAGGTCAAAGGCTCCGGCCAGCGCATCTTGCCGACTGTCTCGCCGCGCTTCTGCTTGACCATCACGAGATCAAAGTCACCTGTCTCGAAACCTTTCTGCAAGTCGCGGCTGAGACCGCTTGTCACTTCCAGCTTGATATTCGGATGTTCCCGCATGAAAGCCGCCAGGGCAGGCGTGACCAGCCGCGATGCGAAATCTTCCGGCAGGCCCAGACGAAACACCGTCGCAAGCGCGCTGCCGGTCATGGCGGCAGCGGCTTCATCGTGCAGGTGCAGCATACGCCGCGCATAGCCAAGCAGCTTTTCCCCTGCATCGGTGGGCCGCACATCGCGGCGCGCCCGCTCCAGCAAGGCCTGTCCCGCCGCCTCTTCCAGCCGCAATATTTTCTGGCTGATGGTCGATTGCGTCGAATGCAATTGCTGCGCCGCAACCGTGAAGCTCCGGCTGTCGACGACCGTGACGAAAGCCCGCATCAAATCGAGATTGAACATAGTATTCATAAATCCACTGAATATCAGTTCAACATTTAATTTTCAAATATAACCGCCAGGCTGTATGAAAACGGTCAACCAAGGAGAGCCGCAATGCGCCGAACATTATTCAGCTTGAGTGCCTTGGCATTGATTGCAGGAGCGATTGTCATGAGCGAACCCACCTTGCCCGGCCATCAGGCCATCGCACAAACCGAAACCGGCCTTATCGAAGCAGCCAGCAGCGGCAACCTCGCCGCCGTGAATGCCGCCATCAAGGCCGGAGCCGATCTTGAAGCGCGCGGCAAAAATGGCGAAACGGCCCTGCTCGCCGCGACCCACGCCAATCACATCGATGTTGCACGCGCTCTGATCGAGGCGGGCGCGAATGTGAATGCCAAGGACGCGATCAATGACAGCCCCTATCTTTATGCGGGTGCACGCGGCCATCTCGAAATCCTAAAACTGACGCTGGCCCATGGCGCGGACCTGAAAAGCACCAACCGTTATGGCGGAACGGCGCTGATCCCGGCTTCCGAGCGCGGTCATGTCGAGACGGTGCGCACGCTGATTGCAGCGGGCGTGAATGTCGATCACATCAACAAGCTTCACTGGACCGCATTGCTGGAAGCCGTCATTCTGGGCGATGGCGGCGAACGCCATGTCGAAATCGTCAGGCAACTGATCGATGCCGGTGCCGATGTGAACCTTGCCGACAAGGACGGCGTGACGTCATTGCAGCATGCACGCCAGCGCGGCTTTGCGCCCATGGTCGCCCTTCTTGAAAAGGCAAGCGCGAAATGAGCACCGACCGCGCCTTTCTCGATCAGGCCATAGCGCTTGCCTTCGACAATATCGAACAGGGCGGGCGTCCGTTCGGCGCGGTGGTGGTCAAGGACGGTGACGTCATTGCCACCGGCGTCAACCGCATGCAGGCCGAATGCGACCCGACCGCCCATGCCGAATTGCTGGCGCTGCGCGCAGCAGGCAAGGCCCTGCAATCGCCGCGTCTTGACGGTTGCGCCGTCTATGCCAGCGGCCAGCCCTGCCCCATGTGCTTCGCGGCCATGCGCATGGCGGGCGTCGACAAAATCCTGTTCGCCAATTCCAACGAACAGGCCGAACCCTACGGCCTGTCCACCGCCAAAATCGCCGCTGAACTGGTCAAGCCCGTCAGCGCGCAGACCGGTATCCGCTTTGAACATTGTCCATCGGAAGAAGGCGAGCGCCTCCTCCGCACATGGCAGGATCGCAGCGGCACATAATAAAGTCTCATCATGCAGAACAACCATTCCAGCACCGGCGGTAACCAGACCGCGCCCATTGCTCTTGTCGCGCTCGTCGCCCTGATCGGCCTCAATTTGCGGCCTTTCCTGACGGGACCGGGGCCGGTTCTGTCAGATATTGCCGCCGATACGGGCATGGAGTTCGGCGCGCTTTCACTCCTGACCTTTCTGCCAATGCTGCTGATGGGGCTTGGCGCATTTGTTGCCCCGCGCATCCAGTCGCTTTTCGGCACACGCCGCAGCATGTTCGCAGCACTCGCGGTCCTCGCGGCCGGATCGGCGCTGCGCGGTATCGTGCCGGACGGCCTGTCACTGATCATCACGGCCATTCTCTGCGGCGCTGGCGTTGCCATGATACAGGCGCTGATGCCCGGTCTCATCAAGGCCAGATTTCCGTCGTCCATCGCCACGATCACCGGACTTTATTCCGCAACCATCATGGGCGGCGGCGCGCTCGGCGCACGGCTGGCGCCATGGTTTGCCGGTGCCGCCCATAACTGGCGCTATGCGCTCTCTTTGCTGGCCATTCCCGCCGTGCTCGCACTGATCGCCGCCGTGCCGATCCTGAAAGACGGCCCTAGCGCAACGGAAGCAACGCGCCAAAAGTCGGGCATCACAGCCACGCTGTTGCGACGTCCGCGCACATGGGCGCTGATGGCCGCATTCGGCCTTGTGAATGCCGGTTATTCCTCAATGGTCGCATGGCTTGCGCCTTATTATCAGACGCTCGGGCTTGAGGCCTCGGCGACGGGCAGCCTTGTCGCCACCATGGCGATTGCGCAGGCGTTGAGCGCCTTTGCGCTGCCCATGCTCGCAAGACGCAGCGTCGACCGCCGCCCATGGCTGCTGTTCAGCCTGTTGATGCAGGCTGTCGGATTTGCCGGGCTTGCCTTCGCGCCCGATATCTCGCCCGTTCTGTGGTCGGCGATCTGCGGCGCTGGTCTCGGCGGCAGTTTCGCGCTGGCCATGATCACCTCGCTCGATCATTTGCCGAAACCGGATGAAGCAGGTGCTCTGGCCGCCATGATGCAGGGCGGCGGATTTCTTATTGCAGCACTTGGACCTGTCGCAACCGCGCTGCTCCATAACATCACCGGCGGCTTTGCTGCGGGCTGGATCATGCATCTTGTACTGGTCGCAGCGATCTGCCCGCTCTATCTCAGTTTCAATCCCCGCCACTATGCCCGGGTGATGAACCTGCCCGTTTCGCCCGCAAACGGCACACAATAGCGTTACCCGATCAATTTATCGGGCAAAAACGCTGTTCGGCGGGCATTTTTGGGTTAGATAGCTTGCTCACCTTCCCAATCGGGTTAAGGTTGCCGCCATCCCTCAGACTGGTCAATGACATGAAGCACGAAACCGTCATCAAGCAAGGCACGTCCGTCGCACCGGACGGATTGCCCAAGCCGAGAATCTATTGGGCATGGGCTACCTTGATGGTCGGTTTGACGCTTGCCGTCATCGACGGCACCATTGCCAATGTCGCGTTGCCGACAATCGCCGCCGATTTTTCCGCCGGTCCCGCCGCGTCGATCTGGATCGTCAACGGCTACCAGCTCGCCATCGTCATCAGCCTGTTGCCGCTGGCAGCGCTTGGCGAAATCTACGGCTATCGCCGCATCTATCTGGCGGGCGTTTCGCTGTTTACGGTCGCATCGGTGGCTTGCGTCTTCGCGCGCTCGCTCGAAACGCTGACCCTTGCGCGTATCGTGCAAGGATTGGGCGCAGCAGGGCTGATGAGCGTCAACACTGCGCTGTTGCGCTATACTGTTCCGCAGGCGAAATTCGGCACGGCCATCGGGCTCAATGCCCTCTTTGTCGCGGTTTCCTCGACCATCGGACCGACGCTTGCAGGTGTCATCCTATCCTCGCTGACCTGGCCATGGCTCTTCGTCATCAATATTCCGCTCGGTATCGCAGCGGTTGCGATGGGCATCCGGACCCTGCCGGAGAACGAGCGCTCGGCGCGCAAGTTCGATGTCGTCAGCGCCATCCTCAGCGCTTTGACCATCGGCCTTCTGATCACGACCATCGACAGCGCAGGCAACGAAATCAGCAAAACTGTCGTCGTGCTTCAGGCCGTGGCCTGTCTCGTAGCGGGTATCCTGCTGACGCGGCGCTCGCTGCGCACCACAGACCCGCTTTTGCCCCTCGATCTGTTGCGCATTCCGGTATTCACCCTCTCGATCTGCACGTCGATCATGTCGTTCCTGGCGCAGATGATGGCCTTCATCTCGCTGCCATTTTTGTTCCAGACCGTGTTCGGTTTCAAACCGATCGAGGTCGGTTTTCTCATGATGCCATGGCCGATTGCGCTGGCATTGGTTGCGCCTTTGTCCGGCAAGCTTTCGGACAAACATTCGCCGGCGATTTTGGGCTTGCTCGGCCTCATCACCTTTGCCGCCGGGCTGGCACTGGTCGGCATGTTGCCCGCCCATCCGACGATTGGCGATATTTGCTGGCGCATGGCCATTTGCGGCATTGGCTTCGGCCTGTTTCAGGCGCCGAACAACCGCATGATGATCACCTCGACACCGCGTGCCCGTTCTGGCGCTGCAAGCGGTATGCTCGGCACGGCCCGCCTGCTCGGCCAGTCGCTGGGTGCGGCCTTTGTGGCTTTCCTGCTGTCGCAATGGGGCGTGGAAGGCACGCCCTATATACTCTTCATCGCTTCGGGCTTTGCGCTGTTTGCATCGGTAATCAGCTTTTCACGCCTCAGCGCCGGTCGTGTGGGGGCATGATTTCGTTCATCCACAGCGATGAAAAATTTTCCATCGAAAGGCTCGTTTTGCCTGTTGCAATCTGCAATGCGTTGGTTCATATACCGCCTGCCTGACGGAAACGACTTCCATCGGAAACGTTTTCAGGTCGAAACTGGCGCGAGCGGGTGTAGCTCAGGGGTAGAGCACAACCTTGCCAAGGTTGGGGTCGAGGGTTCGAATCCCTTCGCCCGCTCCAGTTTCCAGCAGGCACACGCAAAATCCCGGCTCTGTCCGGGATTTTTGCTTTTTATCTCCCTGCTTGCCCTTGAGACGCATTCCGAACCGGAAGCAAACTTATAGAAAATCGACGCGTTGTCCAAACAGGGCTTGGCAGCGGCGCGGCGAACCATTAACACGTTGCAGGTCCCAAAACGGGCAACCCTTTTGCCGCAAGGTTTTCTCCGGGGCAGATCGACGCCCCAACACTGAGCCACGAATGACAGACATGCCGACAGAGCGACCCGATTTCGACGCGCAAGCCGCCGTCGCGGGAGCCTATAGGCCTTCCTCACGCAAACGTTCCGGTGGTTTTCTGCGCGGCAACTCGCTTCTCGGGTTGATCGTACGGCGCATTCTGCTTGGCATTGTGTTGCTCTGGGCGATATCAGTGGTCATTTTCGCAGGCACACAAATCTTGCCCGGCGACGTGGCAACCGCCATGCTCGGCCAGCAGGCGACCCCGCAGGCCGTCGAAAGCATCCGCAAGGAACTCGGCCTTGAGCGACCGGCAATCCAGCGCTATTCCGAATGGCTGGTCAATGCCGTGCAAGGCGATCTTGGCCGCAGCTATTCCAACCGGCAGGACATCGCCAAAAGCATCGCGCCGCGCCTGTCGAACACGCTCTACCTTGCCGCCATGTCGGCGCTGTTCGCGATACCGCTGGCGCTTGTGCTCGGTATCATTTCCGTTCTTTATGCCGGCACGGTGATCGACCGGGGCATAGCCGTGGCAACGCTCGCCACCATATCGCTGCCGGAATTCTTCGTGGCCTATATTCTGATCGCCTATCTTGCGATTTCGCTCGGTCTGCTGCCATCGAGCGCGCTCGTCACTTCGTCGATGAGCGGCTGGCAGCGCCTGACGGCTGTGGCCCTGCCCTGCATGACGCTGGTGATCGCCGTGACCGGCCATATGGTGCGGATGACGCGCGCCTCGCTGCTTTCGGTGATGTCGTCGCCCTATATCGAGAATGCACAGCTCAAAGGCCTGCCGCGCTGGCGCATCCTTATGAAACACGCCTTGCCCAATGCGCTGTCGCCGGTCATCAACGTGATTGCGCTGAACCTCGCCTATCTGGTGGTCGGCGTCGTGGTGGTTGAGGTTATCTTCGTTTATCCCGGCATGGGCCAATATATGGTCGATCACGTCGCCAAGCGTGACGTGCCGGTGGTGCAGGCCTGCGGGCTGATTTTTGCCGCCGTCTATATCGGCCTCAACATCATCGCCGATGTCATTGTGATCCTGACCAATCCACGGCTGAGGCACCCGCGATGAAAAAGCGCAAGCAATCCTCGTCGCTGCTAGCAATCATCGGTTTCGGCGGTATCGCCTTCTTCCTGTTTGTCGCCATTTTCGCAGATTTTCTGGCGCCGCATCCGATTTCGGAAGTGGTGGGCGCCGTGTGGCAAGGCCCCTCGCCGCAAGCCCTTCTCGGCACAGACAATATCGGTCGCGATCTTCTGTCCCGCGTCATCTGGGGCACGCGACTGACACTTTCGATTGCCGCTGCCTCGACCATCGCCGCTTTTGCAATTGGCGTGCCGCTTGGCTTTCTTGCTGCGCTCTCCAAGGGATGGCCGGACCAGCTTTTGTCGCGCACCAATGACCTGCTCATGGCGATCCCGACGCTGATCTTCGCGCTGGTTGTGCTCGCCGTTCTGCCGAAAAGCGTGTTCGTGCTCATCGCTGTCATGGCCGTGCTGGAAGCGACCCGCGTTTTCCGCGTCAGCCGCGCCATCGCTTCTGATGTGGTGGTGCTGGACTATGTTGAAATCGCCCGCCTGCGTGGCGAGAGCAAAGGCTGGATCATCTTCAACGAAATCCTGCCCAACGCATTGTCGCCGCTGCTGGCCGAATTCGGACTGCGCTTCGTCTTCGCAATCCTGTTCCTCTCCACCCTGTCTTTCCTCGGGCTTGGCGTACAGCCGCCAGTGGCCGATTGGGGCAGTCTGGTGAAAGACAACAAGGACGGGCTGATGTTCGGCGTCTTTGCCGCGCTTATTCCCGGCGGCACCATTGCGGCTCTGGCGATCAGCGTCAATTTCGTCGTCGATTGGGTCTTGCAGCGCACGTCGAGCCTGAAGCGGGGTGCGCAGGACAATGGTTGAGACTGGGGCTGAACCCTTGCTGAAAATCACCGGTCTGGAAATCCGTTCCGACGACGGCATTGTCGTCGACAAGGTCGACCTGACCCTCGCCAAAGGTCGTGTGCTTGGCCTCATCGGTGAATCCGGCGCGGGCAAATCGACCATCGGTCTTGCAGCTCTTGGGCATGCACGCGGCGGCTTGCAGATTACCGGCGGGACCGTGACACTTGATGGCAGCAACATTCTATCGCTGTCGCGCAAGGACATGCAGGCAATGCGCGGCAGCCATGTCGCTTATGTGGCGCAATCCGCAGCGGCTGCCTTCAACCCCGCCCATCGCCTGATCGATCAGGTTATCGAAGCCACTGTCTGGCACGGCTTGATGAAACGCGCGGAAGCCAAAAAACGCGCGATAGAACTCTTTGCCATGCTCGGCCTGCCGGATCCGGAGCATTTCGGCGAACGCTATCCGCATCAGGTATCGGGCGGCCAGTTGCAGCGCGCCATGACCGCCATGGCGCTTTGCCCGAAGCCCGATCTCGTAGTTTTCGACGAACCGACCACCGCGCTTGACGTGACCACCCAGATCGAAGTGCTGATCGCGATCAAAAAGGCCATCGAAACCACCGGCACGGCAGCACTTTATATCTCGCACGACCTCGCAGTCGTCGCCCAGATCGCCGACGACATCATGGTGTTGCGTCATGGCCGCATGGTCGAACAAGGACCCGTCCGCCAGATATTCGACGCGCCGCGCGAAGATTATACGCGCCAGCTCGTTGCTGTGCGCCAGAAGGAAGTGGAAGGTAAGCCACAAGCTGCCGAACCGCTCCTGACCGTCAGCAAGATCAGCGCTGCCTATGATCCCGCCAATCCGGTGCTGAGCGACATTTCGCTTGAACTGGAAAAGGGCCGCACCCTCGCCATTGTCGGCGAGTCCGGCTCCGGTAAATCGACGCTGGCCCGCGTGGTTTGCGGGCTTCTGCCGCCGACCGCCGGTGAAATTCGCTTTGACGGAGCCGTTCTGTCCCCGCGCCTTGAAGGCCGCTCGAAGGAAACACTGCGCAATATCCAGATGATCAGCCAGTTGCCCGATCTGGCGCTCAATCCCCGCCGCACCATTGCCGACATCATCGGACGCCCGTTGCAGTTTTATTTCGGCATGGGTCGCGCAGACCGGCGCAAGGCCGTGGCCGAACTGATGGATCGCATCGAGCTGCCGCAAACCTTGCTGGAGCGCTATCCGGCTGAACTTTCCGGCGGCCAGAAGCAGCGCGTCTGCATTGCGCGTGCGCTTGCCGCGCGGCCAAAGCTGCTGCTTTGCGACGAGCCCACCTCGGCGCTCGATCCGCTGGTGGCCGAAGGCATTCTCGATCTCCTGCGCAGGGTGCAAAACGAGACCGGGACATCCTATCTCTTTGTGACGCACGATCTGGCCATTGTGCGCGCCATCGCCGACAGTATCGCGGTCATGCATCGCGGGCGTGTGGTTCGCTATGGCCCGAAGGCCAGCGTGCTGACGCCGCCCTTCGACGACTATACGGCCAAACTTCTGGCTTCTGTTCCGCAAATGGAACCCGGCTGGCTCGACGGCATCATTGCCGCACGCGCCAGCACGGCACAGGACAATATCTGAAAGGACAAGACCTCATGACCAACAACGCGCGCACAGGGGCAATCATTCTCGACGGCGGCATGGGCCGCGAACTGGAGCGCGTCGGCGCACCATTCCGCCAGCCGGAATGGTCGGCGCTTGCCCTGATGGAAGGCCCGCAATTCGTGCGCGAAGTGCATGACGGCTATATTGCCGCTGGCGCCGATGTCATCACCACCAACAGCTATGCGGTCGTGCCGTTCCATATCGGCGAAGAGCGCTTTGCCGCGGATGGTCACAAGCTCGCAGCCCTTTCCGGCACCATTGCCCGCGAAGCCGCCGATGCGTCCGACCGCGACGTGAAGGTCGCCGGTTCACTGCCGCCGGTCTTCGGCTCCTACCAGCCAGACTTGTTCGATCCGGCCCGTGCGGGCGAACTGCTCGGCGTTCTGGTTGACGGTCTTGCGCCTTCGGTTGATCTCTGGCTGGCCGAAACCCAGAGCAGCCTCGCCGAAGTGAAAGCTGCCCATGCGGCCACCCGCAGCACCGGCAAGCCGCTATGGGTTTCCTATACGCTGCGTGACGATGTTGCGCCGGAAGACATGAGCGAGGCACAGCTTCGTTCGGGCGAAACCGTCGCCGAAGGTGCGCGTCTGGCCGCAGAAATCGGCGCAGAAGCGCTGCTGTTCAATTGCGCCATGCCGGAAGTCATGGATGCCGCCATTCTGGCTGCCAAAAAAGTTTTCGACGAACTTGGCAAGGATATTCCGGTCGGCGTTTATGCCAATGCCTTCCCGTCGCAGCAGGGCGACGAAGAGGCCAATGCAACCGTGACGGAAGTGCGCGCCGATCTCGATCCGGATGCCTATGGCGTCTGGGCGCAGCGCTGGGTAAAGAATGGCGCAGGCATTATCGGCGGTTGCTGCGGCATCGGCACCAACCACATCCACGCATTGTCGAGCAAATATCTCTGCGCATGAGTTCGCGTCTAGAGCGGTTCCGGTTAAAACGGAATCGTGGAACCGCTCCATCTATTTGTTTTTACGCATTATCCTACGCAAAACCGCTACGCACTTTTGCTGGAAATGCTCTAGGTTCAAAGAAAAAGGCGGCTTTATAGCCGCCTTTTTTATATCAGGAAAGAATGCGGATCGCCGCCAGCGACAGCGCGACGACACCATTTGCAATCGAGCGTTCGTCCGGCTGATAGTCGGAATTGTGCAGCTTGTCGTTGCGGCCTTCCTGCGACGCACCGACGCCCAACTGGAACGATGGCACCTTCTCGGCCACCAGAGCAAAGTCTTCCGAGCCGAGACTGCCGCCGCGCTTGAAATAGACATCGCCGTAGTGCTCGCGAATGGCCGCACCCGTTGTCTCGATCAGAAAGGGATCGGACACCATTGACGGCACGCCGCGCACATAATTGATTTCGCAGCGCACCCGCATGGACGCCTCAAGCCCCGCGCAGATGCGACGCACCGCAGCCTCGACCACATCACGCGTTGCCGCATCCTGACAACGGACGGTGCCCATCAGCGTCACCGCATCCGGAATGATATTATGGGTGTGACCGCCATGGATCGAACCGATGGTGAGCACAGCCGTATGCATCGGGTCGACCTCGCGCGATACGACCGTCTGCAGCTGGTTGATCAGTTGCGCCGTCGCAACAATCGGATCAACAGCCTGATGCGGACGGGCTGCATGGCCGGAAGCCGCATGAACGGTGATATCGAACTCGTCCGACGAACCATTCGCCACACCTTCCACAAAGGTGAAAGTGCCGGTCGGTTCTTCAGGCTGGTTATGAAAGCCGAGCGCATAGTCCACACCGTCCAGAATACCGTCCGCGATCATGGCGCGGGCGCCGCTTTCCAGTGTTTCCTCGGCGGGCTGGAACATCAGCTTTACATTGCCGCTCAGGCGCGGTGCGATTTCCTTGAGCACGCTGCCAATACCGATCAGCGTCGCCGTGTGGAGATCATGACCGCAGGCATGCATCTTGCCCTGATGGGTGCTGGCAAAAGGCAGGCCGGTCTGCTCCTCGATGGGCAGCGCGTCCATGTCGGCGCGGATAACCAGCGTCGGCCCCGGACGCCCGCCCTTGATCAGCCCCACAACACCGGTACGGCCAATGCCGGTCTGATGCTCGATGCCGAGACGCTCCAGCTCGCGCGCCACCACGCCAGCCGTCCGCTCCACATCGAAGCCGGTTTCGGGATGGGCGTGAATATCACGGCGGATTTCGATCAGATCCGGCTCCACCTTGTCCGAGAGCTGCTGAACGAGTGAGGAAAGGTCATTGAGGCCGTGGCTGGTGGTCTGCGTCGTCATGGTATCTGTCCGGTTAGGGCATAATCCAACTCGTGCGCAACGAGGATCAAAGACTATGCTTCAGGAAGGTAGAATTATCTACGACCGGCTTATCGCGGTTTTGCTCTAATGAACAAGACCAAATTTTCGCGCTCACTTGATCGCGATCTGTCACCCTCTTAGTTTCAGTATCTTCGCCTTAAACGCCAAAAGCCCGCTTTGTTAGCGGGCTTTTTGGAATGGTTGTTTGACTGTTTGGTTGCGGGGGCAGGATTTGAACCTGCGGCCTTCAGGTTATGAGCCTGACGAGCTACCGGGCTGCTCCACCCCGCGCCAGGGTGTGTATATTATAACCGGTTGGGTATTTTTAGCGTTTTACGCGTATTTGGAGTGTTTTGTATGTTTTAGAGAAGATGGTTTGATTTGTGTGCTTGGCAGACCTGGCAGCGACCTACTCTCCCGCATCTTAAGATGAAGTACCATTGGCGCTGGAGCGTTTCACGGCCGAGTTCGGAATGGGATCGGGTGCAGCCGCTCCGCCATAACCACCAGGTCGGCGAAGAACACAAATTGAGAAGCTGGATTAGGGCAGTAGGGGAATAAGCAAGTCAAGTGAGTATGTTCACTCACTGCTTCATTCACCATGCCGTCTTTCGTGCAGATAATAAAAAGCACACGACTGTGTGCCGCCGGTTTTCCGGCGCGCCCGCGCAGCCGTCTGGCGAAGCCAGACTGGCGTGAGCGATATAGATCATCAAGCTACGCTTGATGGATATTGTAAATGGGAGTGATCAAGTCGATCGAGCTATTAGTACCGGTAAGCTACATGCGTTGCCGCACTTCCACACCCGGCCTATCAACGTGGTGGTCTTCCACGGCTCTGATAGGGAATACTCGTTTTTAGGTGGGTTTCCCGCTTAGATGCCTTCAGCGGTTATCCCGTCCGTATATAGCTACCCTGCTATGCCGTTGGCACGACAACAGGTCCACCAGAGATACGTCCATCCCGGTCCTCTCGTACTAGGGACAGATCCTATCAATATTCCTACACCCACGGCAGATAGGGACCGAACTGTCTCACGACGTTCTGAACCCAACTCACGTACCGCTTTAAATGGCGAACAGCCATACCCTTGGGACCTGCTCCAGCCCCAGGATGCGATGAGTCGACATCGAGGTGCCAAACAACCCCGTCGATATGGACTCTTGGGGGTCATCAGCCTGTTATCCCCGGCGTACCTTTTATCCGTTGAGCGATGGCCCTTCCACGCGGGACCACCGGATCACTATGACCGACTTTCGTCTCTGCTCGACTTGTCAGTCTTGCAGTCAG